>DASXGD010000205.1:0-3844 GCA_036489245.1 Occallatibacter sp.
CACGGTCGACGCCGGGTTGGCGACGCAGCAGTAATTCACTTCATAATGCGATTTCTCCCGGGGCACTTCGTAGCTGAAGATGGCCAGCGGGCCGGACGGCCCCTGTTCCCAATGGCTCCAGGCCAGCTTGCTTTGAGCAGCATCGAGCAGAACGATGCCCAGGATGGGGCCGAATTCGCCCCAGGTGGTGAGTCCCGGAGCGGTCGTGGCTTTGATTTTGGTTCCGGTCGCATCTTCGAATTCGTGCCCGTCACGGTAGAGGGCGGTGGTGCTGGACGTGCCGACCTGGTGGAGCGGCTCATAGGAAATGAAGCCGTCAGCCTTCTGCAGGAGCGGCGTGTCTTCAAAGCGGGTGGTAGCACGGGTGGCGAAGAAGTTCGGCAGCTGGGGAATGGTTTTCGTCACATAGCCGGCGGTGAGACCCATGATTTTTCGCTGAGCGGCAAAATCGGGTGCCGCGGTGGCTGGGACTTCCTCGGAAGGAGGAGCCTGAAATTGGGACGCATCTGCCACTGCGTTCAGGGCCTCCCGGCTCTTTTCGCCGGGGAGCGCCGCGCTCAGGCGCGCGATCCGCCCGGCGCTGACTCGTTCCGTCAACTCCAGGTCGCCGATCTGGTAGGCCTGGTCGGCGTCCGGCTTGCCGTGAAGACTGGTGACGAGCTGTTCCAATTGGGCAGTGGAGACTCGCTTGACCGCTTGACATGGAACAACTAATCCGGACAGACCGAGCAACAGGAAAATCGCGCGCTTCATGCGGCCCTTCCCGCCAGGGGTAACGTTCGCGGGGTTCGCGGCAGTTCGTGAGCCCCTGGGAGGCGCGAGCTTCGAGACCCTGGCGATTCGACAGCCCGGATTTTACTCCGGTATGGGGATCCGGTCGGTGATTCAGACCTGATTTAACGGTGAGATCACAGGAAGGCCGTGGTGGCACGGAACGTGCCCGCTGCGGACACGGCAAACGCTGTGGCAGAAACGCCGGAACCGGACTTAAGTGGTTTCATACGAGCAGGCTGCCACCGTGGCTGGGGGGAGTGCCGGAAGTGGTTCGCGGATGGTCGGGCTCTACCCCGAAAGTGGCATTACCCTTGGCTAAACGCTTGTTTTCTTAGCGAGATAGCAAGCAGTCAGAAGATGAACTGAAGATGAACTTGAGGCTGAAATTGGTCCCTAACCTATTGATTTTTGGAGAAAAAATCCTTAAAATAAAACTCTAGCATGGCCTCAGGACCGCTTTCTGGTATCCCCTTCCCAGCATCCGAGGCCGGCAGGTTCATTCTCACATTTTCGTTATTAAGGACACCAATCAAATGGCAAAGCGTCGTGGAAATCCGAATTGGGGCAAGCCGGAGCCGATCGGACCGGTAGTGCCCACAGTTACTTCCTTTGAGCAAATCGTCAAGGAGTTCAAGCTCACGCCGGATCAGTATATCCGGTCAACCAGGCTTCGGGAGTGGGCTCGCCGGAACAAGAATTCGAAATACATCCCTGAGGCTCTTCTCGAGGCTTGGGGATTCGAAATCGAATCGACGTTGTAAGCCCTGTTCGATTGTTAGTCCAAGACGCCGCCTTCGGGCGGCGTTTTGCTGTTTAGGTGTTCTGGGGTGAGAATAAAGACGAACCGATGATCCAGAGGGAACGCTCGATGGAAGCTCCGTTTACCGACGTGCCGGGTGCGCTCGCTGAAATCCGCGCGGGCCGCATGGTGGTGGTGGTCGACGACGAAGACCGGGAGAACGAAGGCGACCTGACGCTGGCTGCCGAGCACGTCACGCCCGAAGCCATCAACTTCATGGCGCGGTACGGACGCGGTCTTATATGTCTGACCCTGACAGAGGAACGCGCCGATTACCTGCGCCTGTTTCCGATGACCCAGCAGAACTCCTCGCGGTTTGGAACGGCCTTTACAGAGACGATCGAGGCGCGGGAAGGCGTCACGACCGGTATCTCCGCCGCTGACCGGGCGCAAACCATTCGAACCGCCATAGCCCCGGGGTCCACGGCCGCCGACCTGGCTCGTCCCGGACACATTTTCCCGCTGCGCGCGCGCCGTGGGGGCGTCCTGGTGCGAGCTGGACAGACGGAGGCGTCGGTCGATCTGGCACGGCTGGCGGGCCTCGATCCCTCCGGCGTGATCTGCGAGATCATGCGCGACGACGGGGAGATGGCGCGCATCCCGGATCTCATCCCTTTTTGCCACGAGCATGGGCTCACGATTCTCACCGTCGCTGAGCTGATCCGCTACCGGCTGCGCAATGAACGCTATATCGTGCGGGCCGGCGAGAGCCGCATCCAGACGCGCTACGGCGAATTCCGCATGATCGCGTATGTGAGCGAAGTGAACGGTGGGGAGAGCCACATCGCCTTAGTACGCGGCGATATTTGTCCCGGCTGCCCCGCCTATGTGGGTGGGCCGTCCGGGCTGCCAGCCCATCCATCGGATCGCCAGCCTTGTCCTCATGCGGTCCTGGTGCGGGTCCACACGCGATGCACGGCGGGCGACGTCTTCGGCGCCGACTGTCACTGCCGTGAAATCCTCGACCAGTCGATGCGCATGATTGCCGAGGAAGGTTGCGGCGCGATTCTCTATCTGCACAACACATCGCGGGGATTTGCCATCGATCACACCCCGGCCGATGCTTTTGAACCGGGCGGCGCTGTGACTCCCTCGGCCGAGCGAGAGGCCGGTATAGGGCGCCTGATTCTCCACAGGGAACTTCGCGAGCGCGAAGGCTCGCAGGACCGCTCAGGGCGGATCCTTCGCGCCATCGGCCTGGGGGGCCAGATTCTTTCCGACCTCGGCATCCAGCGCATCCGCCTGTTATCAAACACACCGATGCACATTCCCGCACTCGAAGGCTTCGGCCTGGAGATCGTGGAACAGGTGCCCATCCCGGTCGAAGAGTGTACCCGGGTGGGTTGAGGCGCGGATTTTTTCGATGGTCCCGGGTAGGGGGGAATAAACCCTGGTGACCAGAGTTACTCAAAAACGAGGACTATCTTTTAGCTATCGCCGTCTTCATCGCCCAGCTTGAAGATATAGGACGTGACTTCCTCTACGTCGATCTTCTTCAACTCAGGCGCAGTCCATTCTTTCTTGGTTTCAACTTTTTCTTCGGTAAGGTTCTCCATGGTGAAACACTCCCCAGGAATCGTGATTGAAATGGACCAGTACTGCGTCATGAACTGAGAATGAACGAGCACGGCGAAGTTTGCCTTGCGTTTGGTCAAAGACAGATGAGCAATGCATGACATCGGTCCTTCGCGGTCAGGTCACCGGTTTTCCCCGGGCTACCGTCGTTTTTGCGGAACTGGCGGCCCGAATGCCGCGTATCGGTGAAAAGAGGTATCCCCTATGCTATCTGTGCGTGTGTCCTCGGTCGCTGTCCCGGTTCTCGCCTTGACCGTGTTGGCCTGTGCTCAGGCACTCACGGCGGAAGCGGACTGGCAGAAATCCTACCCCGTGTCGGGAAAGCCGTCCCTGACGGTGAGCACCGGGGATGCGTCCACCGAAGTGCGCGCCTGCACCGGTTGCCGCGAAGTGCGGATCCGTGTGGAGTGGAACGACCGCCATCCGGATGACTACACCCTCAACGAATTCCAGTCAGCCGATCATGTGAACTTCGAACTGAAGGAAAAGCAGCACTTCGGGATTCACATCGGCATGGCGCGCCATGAGCCGCGCGTATTTGTCGACACTCCCGCCGAAGTGGACCTCGAGGCGCGGACCTCGGACGGCGCCCTGAATGTGTCCGGCCTCAATGGAAATCTGGACCTGCACACGAGCGATGGGGCGGTCGATGTGTCTGATATTTCGGGGGCGGTTCGGTTGGTTGCGAGCGATGGT
>DASXGD010000329.1:0-4782 GCA_036489245.1 Occallatibacter sp.
ATCAATCCCTGGGTAGTCGCGCTCACGGTGACGCTGGCCACGTTCATGGAGTTGCTCGATACCTCGATCGCCAACGTGTCGCTGCCCTACATCGCCGGAGGCCTGGGACGGTCCTACGACGAAGTCACCTGGATCCTCACCACCTACCTGGTGGCAAATGCGGTCGTGTTGCCCATGTCGGCCTGGCTGTCGCGGGTCATCGGGCGCAAGAACTACTACTTGCTGTGCGTCGCGCTGTTCACCGCGACGTCGTTCCTGTGCGGCATCGCACCTAGCCTGGAGATCATGCTCCTGGCTCGCGTGCTGCAAGGCATCGGCGGAGGTGGGCTGGCGCCCGTCGAACAGGCCATCCTCGTCGACACCTTTCCCGCTCACAAGCGCGCCTCGGCTTTCGCGCTTTACACGGTTGCCATCGTCACCGCTCCGGCCATTGGGCCGGTCCTGGGCGGATGGATCACCGACAACTACAACTGGCGCTGGGTCTTCCTCATCAATATCCCCATCGGCATCCTCTCCATGTTCCTCACCACGCGCTACGTCCACGACACGCCGTCGTTCGAGCAGGAACGCAAATCGGTGCGCGACGAAAGCGGCCGTCTGCGCGTCGACGGCGTCGGAATCGGCCTCATCGCCATCGGCTCCGCGGCCCTCGAGATCCTTCTCGACCGCGGCCAAATCGATGACTGGTTCGGGTCGCGATTCATCCTCTCGATGTTTATCGTTGCCGCCTGCTGCCTGGTGACCGCGGTCGTGTGGGAATTGCGGCAGCACGATCCCGTCATCGAGTTCCGGCTGTTGCGTTCGCGAAACTTCGCCATCGCCAACACCTTCTACTTCATCTTCGGATTCGGCCTCTTCGCATCCACCACCATGATTCCGCAGATTCTGCAGTCGCTCTACGGGTACCGCGCCATCGATGCAGGGCTTGTTCTGGGTCCCGGAGCCTTCGTCATTACGTTGCTGGCCCCGGTGGGAGCGCAACTGGTGCAGCGCGGCGTCCTCCAGCCCCGTGTCCTGCTCACCGGCGCTGTGGTCGTTGTGGGCTTGTCATTCCTCCACTACAGCCACTTCACTCTCGAAACTGATTACGCCCATTACGCCTGGGCCCGTGCCCTGCAGGGTCTGGGATACGCCTTCTTCTTCGTCCCCCTGTCGGTGATTGCCTATTCCGAACTCAAGCCCCATCAGAACAACAAGGCGTCCTCGCTCACCAACTTCTTCCGCAACTGGGGCGGGAGCTTCGGCATCGCCTTCGTCAACACGGTTTCGGAGCGGCGTCAGAACTTCCACCAGTCCACGGTGGGGGCCAATCTGCCTCCATCCGCGGCCGGGTTGCAGCAGCAGGTGCACCAGGTGGCCGCCTACTTGCAGGCGCACGGCTTCGCCGCCGCGGATGCGCTGAGCGCCGCCTACGGGCGTGCTTATCATCAACTGCAGGCGCAGACGCAGTTGCTGGCCTTCATGGACTGTTTCCATCTCATCGGCGTGGTCACGCTGGTGGCCGCGCCTCTGGTCCTGCTGACGCGAACATTCCGCGTCGGGGGCGGCGGAACGGGTGGTCATTGAGAGTAGACGCATGAACGCACGCCACGAGGAAGCAGGGAATATTGGCCGCCCCGATCGTTTGCGCTATTTCGCGCTTGCTTTTTCCGTCTGAGCTTTGTCTTTGGTTTTGGTTGCCGCGGTACTCTGCTTGTTTTGCGCCAGACGCGCAAACTTCTTTTTCTGCTCCTCGATCTTCTTGGTCTTCTTCAGATCTTCAAGTTCCTGCTGCTGCTGTTCCAGTTGCCTTTGCAACGGTCGCCACTCTTGCTGCTGAATGATCATTCGCCCTCCTCTTCAAACGTAATGATTCGGGTGCTTTTTTCCACCATTTGCCCATCGCCAACCTCGACGATGGAGCTTACGTTGGACTCCACACCCGCCGAAACCAGCCTCAAACCAATCCGAAGCGCCACGATCGTATCCTCGCTCAGGTGCGCGGGTACTTCAATGAGCAGGGCGTCCTCGGTCTGTCCTCCGGGTTCCATCCAGCGATGCTCGATAAACACATCGGAGGTCCAGATCAGTTCACCCGGGGCGGGGGCGTCTTCCGTAATAGCCCACACCTGGCAAGCTGTGCCTTCCCTTTCGATCTCATATTTGGATTGGCCGACGTTTTTCAATCGGCAAAGAACGGAGAGGTAAAGCCGTCCATTTTTCCTGAACAGCTTCCCCGATGTTTCGAGGACCGGCCGGTGCTTGTGAGTCCGCCCGCGCCAATAATTCATCCACGTCCACGCCGCTCCAACCAGCAGGGCAATAAACTTGATGGTGGCGTCCGCAACTGAGAGCCAGAATCTGGAGTCGGCCTGAGCGTCGGTTTCAGCAAACATGGCATCACCTCCCGGAAAGTTCTCTCTTTTTCTGGGGTGCCATCTTTAAGACTTCAAACGGTAGCAAAGGGAAGGGTCACGGTCAAGGAGGCCGCAATCCGTCAGGAGGGCGCGATCCGCCGGCTGACCGCGGGGTGATCTTGGAAACAAAAAACTTCGTGCCCGTTTCTGTGGCACAATGTGAGATGGGTGGTTGTCTCACCCGCCCGACTCAAACGATGACTTCGACCCGGCACAGGAGCGCGTGGATATGGGTGGCGATCGCCGCGATTGCGATGGCGACCGTTGCGCGCGCCCAGGCCGGCGTACAGAGCGCGACGGCTTACACCCACCCCGTCCTGGAGTTCCTGGCCAGCCATTCGAGTGCCAGTGGGCACGCGGCGAGTACGGACGCGCATCTGTTCGGGCACCGCTCCGATCGGCAAGCAAGGACGGCCCTGTCCGGCGGCGCCAATCCCGGGGTCTGGACAGCGATGCTGCCAGTCCTGTTCATCGGCCTGGTTGCACCTCTGAGCCTGGTTTCGCCGCGGTTCGCCATCAGTCTCGGCCGTACCCCCTCGGCTCCCGCTCTTCCCTTCTCCTTCCAGCGCCCTCCGCCCCCGTTCCTTTCCTAGTTCCGATATCGGTCCTGACCGTTTTGGCCTGATCGCGCTGAGCCCGGGGACCGGCCCTTTTTCCCAAAGGATCGCTTGAACGGAAGGAGCACTCATGATTCTCTCCATCCTCCTGTGGCTGGGTAACCCCATGACCTGGCTCATCGCCATGATGATCATGGTCGGATGGTCTCGTATCTTCCGGCGGAACAGCCGGAAACGCCCGGATCAGTCGCGCATCGTCGCGACCGGGACCGATTCACCCGAAGCTTTCGGCGCGGCATTCCTGTTCCTTTCTATGGCCTACCGGCCCAATCATGCGTTCATCGCCAGGGCCCAGATACAACAGCGGGAAGACGAGGACGACGACGACGAGGGTGGCCCCGACACCGCGCGCAGGCATCTGCTCCGCCAGTTGCGGCGGATTCGCCATGGGGAGAAGGTAGACCGGCTGGTTTTGCGGCTGGAATGAGGCCCTCGGTGATTCGAATCGACACGTCCGGCGGGTGGCCCCCTGAGCGCCCCGCTGACACCCACAGCAATTTAAACTGGTATACGGAGACTCCTGTGTTTTTCGATAAGGCTTTAACCAAGGTTTTTGGCACCGCGAACGAGCGCGTCATCAAGCGCCTGGTGCCCATCGTCGCGACCATCAATGCGCTGGAACCGGGCATTCAACAACTTTCAGATGAGCAGTTGCGCGCCAGGACAGCCGAGTTCCGGGCCCGCATTGCCGCGCGATTGGAAGGCCTCAAGGAGGCCGACGAAATCAAGGCCGCCGAAAAGGCCGCCCTTGACGAAATTCTGCCCGAAGCGTTCGCGGTGGTCCGCGAAGCGGGATGGCGCGCCGTCCACATGCGCCACTTCGATGTCCAGTTGATCGGCGGCATGGTCCTGCACTCGGGCAAGATATCGGAAATGAAGACCGGCGAGGGCAAAACCCTGGTCGCCACCCTGGCCTGCTATTTAAACGCGCTGGCCGGCCACGGCGTGCACGTGGTCACCGTCAACGACTATCTCGCCAAGCGCGACGCCGAGTGGATGGGCAAGATCTACGAGTTCCTCGGCCTCACCGTCGGCGTCATCGTCCACGACCTGAGCGACGATGAGCGGCGCGCCGCCTATGGAGCCGACATCACCTACGGCACCAACAACGAGTTCGGCTTCGACTACCTGCGCGACAATATGAAGTTCGAGCTCAAGGACTGCGTGCAGCGCGGCCACTACTACGCCATCGTCGACGAAGTGGACTCGATCCTGATCGACGAAGCGCGCACGCCTCTCATCATCTCCGGCCCCACCGACCAGACCACCGACAAGTATGTCAAGGTGCGCCAGATCATGCCCGGCCTCGAAAAGGGCGAAGAAGTTGAATGGAGCGATACCAGGCGCCAGGAGCAGCTTGGCATCCAGCTTCGCGAAGGCGAGAAATACCTTTCCGGCGATTACGTCGTCGATGAAAAACACCGCACCATTGGAGTCACCGACGAAGGCTGGATCACGCTTGAGAAAAAGCTGGGCATCGACAACATCGCCGACGCCGAAAACTGGGATTTGAAGCATTACGTCGAAACCGCCATCAAGGCCGAAGCCCTCTACAAGCGCGACGTCGATTACGTGGTGAAGGACGGCGAGATCATCATCGTCGACACCTTCACCGGCCGCCTGATGCCCGGGCGCCGCTGGTCCGACGGACTGCACCAGTCCATTGAAGCCAAAGAGGGCGTCATGATCCGCAAGGAAGACCAGACCCTGGCGACGATCACCTTCCAGAACTACTTCCGCCTCTACAAGAAGCTGAGCGGCATGACCGG
>DASXGD010000339.1:0-8656 GCA_036489245.1 Occallatibacter sp.
GCTGAGTATCGGCGCTACAAGCCGCACCAGCACCTCGGTGATCTTCCACAGCACCGTCTGCGCAGACCGGCGCTCCAGGCTCGTGGGCGCGAAGGTGTACATGCGGTCTTTCAGCGCGTCGAGATAGAACGAGCTGAGATCCACGATCGCAAACTCGTTCACCGCGTGATACACACGATGAAACTCAAATGCCTCATACCAGGCGAGGATCTTTTCCGTCAGTTCGCGGGTGCGGGCCAGCATGTAGCGATCGAGCGGCAGCAACTCCATTGCGCCTACTTCATCCCGGGCCGGCTCGAAACCATGCAGATTCCCCAGCAGAAAACGGAACGTGTTGCGCAGCTTTTTGTAGATCTCGGCGCACCGCGCCATCAGGTTTTCGCTGGCCGCCATGTCTTCGCGGAAATCGATCGATGCCACCCACAGCCGCACGATTTCGGCTCCCATCCGGTCCGCGATATCGACCGGATCGACGCCGTTGCCGAGCGACTTCGACATGGCGCGCCCCTGCTCATCGAGCGTCCAGCCCACCGTTGCGCAATGAGAGTAGGGAGCGCGGCCCCGCAGCGCTACCGAGGTCAACAGCGATGAGTGGAACCACCCGCGATGCTGGTCGCCGCCTTCGAGGTACAGGACCTTCGGTCCGTTCTGGTTTTGGAAGGCGGCATAGGCCGATTTAAGATCGGGATCCGCCTCGCAAACCGCAAACCAGCTGGTCCCGGAATCAAACCACACATCGAGGATGTCGGTCTCCTTGCGGAACACGGCCCCGCCGCAATGAGCGCACCGCGCTCCCTCCGGAAGCAGTGCGGATACATCCGTCGTATGCCACGCCTCCGCGCCTTCCCGCTCGAAGAGATCGATAATCCTGCGGTTCAGCGCCGGATCGAGGATCGCCTGGTTGCAGCTCTTGCACAAGAACACCGCGATCGGCACGCCCCAGATGCGTTGCCGGCTGATGCACCAGTCCGGCCGTGTCGCCATCATGTTGGTGATGCGTTCCTTGCCCCACGCCGGATCCCAGATCACCCCGTCGATTTCCTCAATCGTCAATTGCCGGAACGAGGTTTCCGAGCCGTCGGCCCGTTGCACCGGGTGTTCCATGTCGATGAACCATTGCTCCGTGGCCCGGAAGATGACCGGGTGATGGCACCGCCAGCAATGCGGATACGAATGTTCCAGGTTTCCCACGGCCAGCAGCGCGCGATATTCCTCCAGCAGCGCCACGATGATGGGGTTCGCCGCCCAGACAGTCTTGCCCTCAAACGGCGGCGGCGCCACCCGGTTCCAGGCTTCGGGATCCACGTGAACATGGCCGGAATCATCGACCCGCGTGGTCGCGTCCAGGTGGTAGCGCTGCCCGGTATAAAAGTCGTCCGCGCCGTGCGACGGAGCGGTGTGGACAGCACCCGTGCCAGTGTCTGCAGTCACGTACGTGGCCAGCACGCCCAGGATGCTGCGATCGAGAAACGGATGCTGGAATGTAATGCCTTCGAGCGCCGCCCCTTTAAAGCGGGCCAGTTCTGCGGTCTCGCCCAGGTCGCAGGCGGAGATCACCGCGGAAGCAAGTTCGGCCGCCACGATGTAGACCGGACCAACCTGGTCCGGAGAGTCCCCATTCGTCGCCAGCGCCACATACTCGAAATCGGGATGAAACGCCACCGCCATCGACGCCGGAAGCGTCCACGGCGTGGTCGTCCAGATAATCGCATAAACATCGCGGCCCGCCAGCCTCGGATCCACCGCCCCCGCGTCGCTCGTCAGCTTGTAGCGCACGTAGATCGATGGGCTGGTGTGCGTCTCGTATTCGACCTCGGCCTCGGCCAGCGCGGTGCGATCGTGCGTGCACCAGTAGACCGGCTTCAGCCCGCGATATACGAAGCCCTTTTCGAGGAACCCGTAAAACGCTTCCAGGGTGCGCGCCTCGTAATCGCGCGCCATGGTCTTGTAGGGTTTTTCCCAGCGGCCGAAACACCCCAGGCGCACGAACTGCGCTGTCTGCAGATCAATATATTTCTGCGCGTAGGCGCGGCAGGCATCCAGGACCGCGGGAGCCGGCATCTCTAGTTTCCGTCGGCCCAGTTGCTCATCGACCTTGATCTCGATGGGCAGGCCGTGGCAGTCATATCCGGGGACGTAAGGCGAGTCGAACCCGGCCATGGTTTTTGACTTCACCACGAAGTCTTTGAGGCCTTTGTTCAGCGCGTGACCGAGATGGATGGGCCCGTTCACATACGGAGGGCCGTCGTGCAGGATGTACGCGGGCCGGCCGGCGCCGGTTTTGCGCAACTCCTCGTACATCCGCAGCGAAGCCCATTTGGCTAGACGCAGGGGTTCATTCTGGGGCAGATTCGCCTTCATCGGAAAGGCGGTTTGTGGCAAAGTCAGTGTCGCCTTTAACTCCGGCGCTGGGGACATCGTCGCTCCCTGCTATCAGTCGAACTGGTATGGATCAGATTTACGTGGTCAGAAACTGGTTCAATGATTAGTGTAACTTGCGCAGGAACATTTTTTGGAATGGCGGCCCTTCACCGGGCCTCCGGGCCGGATCATGTTCCCCCAGGGCCAAATAGCCAATTTTATTGACATAGATCTAACAACTTTGAAAGCAGGTCGTCTATCGTATATGGGAGTCCGATCGCGCGCAGGATATGACTTTTTGGAGAGGGACAACCTGGAAAGCCACGAGCCAATCCCCGAAAATGCGGTCACCGATGCCGCGACAAATCGCGCTTCCGTCACGCATAATGGAAGGATAAGCTTGGTGGCTGATCATCCCTACCCCGTGGACCGAAGCGCAGCAGAGCCAGCGGCAAATATGGCAAATGACCTACTGACACAGTCCGAGACCCGTTCGCCATCGGACCCCCCCGGCACGACCGGTCATGAACTCGAGTCTTTCCTGGGTGGCAAGGCCTTTGAAGAGAAGCCCATCTGGGCCGGACTCTGGGAAAGTGTCCGCGACGTTTTTTTCCCTCCCAAGCTTCCGCCCCTGGAACTGACCTCGACCCCCATTCCGGTGCCGGACCGGATGGCGGTGAAGTACAACCCCTGGGCGGTCGGTACTGCGACGGTGGTGAATGGCTTGATTCTCGCGCTAGTGCTCTTTCTGGGCGCGCGGGCAGTAATCAAAGCCATTGTCGCGCCCAAGCAAGCCACCAACATCGATGTGGGCAACTTCGATCTGAGCGCTCCCAAGTCTGCCCAGACCGCCGGCGGCGGCGGTGGCGGCGGAGACCACAGCATTGTGGATCCCATCAAGGGCAAGCTGCCGGAACGATCCAAGATGCCGATCACGCCTCCCCAGGTTCCCATCCTCGACAACCCAAAGCTCGCCGTCCCGTCGGCGATCATGGTTCAGCCTGACCTCAAGCTTCCCGACAATCCCACCTTGCCGAACATCGGCGTGTTGAATTCGGCGAACGTCACCCTGGCCGCGAATGGGCAGGGCACCGGAAGCGGTATGGGTACGGGCTCAGGTGGTGGCCTGGGCTCCGGGACGGGCAATGGCTGGGGTCCCGGCACCGGCGGCAACGCCGGCGGCGGATTGTTCCGCATCGGCGGGGGCGTTTCCGCGCCCGTTCCGATCATCTCTCCAGAAGCGGAGTTCTCCGATGAGGCACGCCGCGCCAAGTATCAGGGCGTGTGCCTGGTCTCACTCATCGTCGACGCCCAGGGCAATCCCCAGAACCCCAGGGTCATTCGTGCCTTGGGCATGGGTCTCGATGAGAAAGCGCTTGAAGCGGTCAGGAAATACAAGTTCAAGCCGGCCATGAAAGATGGCAAAACCCCCGTCCCGGTGATGATCACCATCGAGGTCAATTTCAGGCTCTACTAAACCACGGTTCGGGAATCGGGCCACGAGGGCGAAGCGCGAAACGCTTCGCCCTTTTCAGTTGTGTGCCCGCATTTTGCATTTTGTTTCAAATGGTTTTGCCACAATAGGAGGGGGGAAGACAAGATCGCAGTGCGGCCTCTTGTAGAACCCAGGGCGCCGAAAAGCAATTTCGGTGTCGTTTTGAGCGCTCTAGAACGCAGAAACGGCCCTTTTGGACCGTTTATTTTTGGCTGCCGTGCCCATTATGAGCCGTGTTTTCAGTAAGTTGTGTTTGATTTTCGATCCGAATCGAGAGGTACCCCTCCCCCCTCCGTTTGGGGCTGTGAAACTGTGAAGGGTCGCCTAACAAACACGAAATCAGTGGTTTGCGGTCGACACTTCCACAGAATCACAGAATCACAGGATCACTGTCCCGTAAAATCGGTGCCTTTAATCCCCAATCGCAGCCGCCCTTCAGTAAGTCAGCTGCAGTTCGAGTCCCTTGCCTGTGTCTGGAACCAGCGCCGTGATGCGATGATGCTCCGCATCGTACGCAGTCGAGATTTGCTCCGCTCCGCCGCCGTGCAGCGCGGTCACGTTGGCCGCCGTTGCCGGCTTCGACGCGCCGTAAACCTCAATTGAAAGCAGTTTCCACCACGGCGCGAAGCTCCCCTCCGGCGGAGTTACGGCCACAATGATGCCCTGCGCGGAAAGCCGGCAGGTGAAGTCCTGCCGCAGAAACTGGCCTTTTTCGAAGTCGTAGCTCGCCCCGTCATCCTGGTAAATGCTTCCTTTGCAGTCCTTGTTGAATCCCGTCGGCGGATAGACGCGCAGAGTCAATGGCCCTTCCGGCTTTTCGTCGGTGCTCTGCACCAGCGGCTGTTCCGGAACAATCGCGCCTGCGCGCACGAACACCGGCAGCGTATCCAGGCTGCGGTGAATGTGCACCTCTGCCTGCGCCACCTGGGTGTTGTCGATCGCGCGCCGGCCGGTGCTGCCTTCGACGCGCGCCCCGCTCCAGTAGTCGTACCAGCCCACAGGAGGCAGCGCCACCGAGTAATCGTCCATCTCATCGGGAAATGGACTCTGCGCAACCAGCAGGTCCGGGCCCAACATGAAATCGTTGTCCACCGCGGGATCCACTGCCTGCTTTCCCGAAGCCTCTTCGGGAAATTCGAGAAACAGCGGCCGCATGATCGGCAGCCCGGTGCGGCTCATCTCTTCCGTAGTTGTGTAGAGATACGGCAGCAGCCTGTAGCGCTCTTCAATGTACCGCCGGCGCAGATTCAGGTCTTCCGGCGTGCCGTTTTCCCACGGCTCCTGGGGGTTGGTATCTTTGGCCGTGTGGTCGCGGTCGATCGGCTGGAAGGCCGCCACCTCCAGCCAGCGCGTCAGCAACTCGGGCTGGGGCGAGGCTGCAAATCCACCCACGTCCGCGCCGCTCATCGCAAAGCCGCTCAGGCCCAGGTTGAGCAATTGCGGAATCGTCTGGCGCAGGTGGTACCAGTTGCTCGAATTGTCGCCGGTCCAGGTCGCGGCATAGCGATGCCCCCCGGCATAGCTGGCCCGCGTCATCACAAACGGACGCTCATTGGGAGCCAGCTTGCGGAGTCCCTCAAAGGTTCCGCGCGAGTTCTCCATTCCGAACACGTTGTGAATCTCAAGATGGGTAGCTGTGCGGGGCGCAAAGCCCGGCTCGTCTATCCGGTGCTGCACATCGTCAGGCATGGTCTTCGATGGAACCTCGAACACCGCGGGCTCATTCATGTCATTCCAGAATCCCGCCACACCCTTGCCCACCAAATCGCTGTACAGTGTCCCCCACCATTCCCGCGACGCCTTCTGCGTGAAGTCGGGAAATACCGCCTTGCCCGGCCACACCACCCCAACGAAAACCGAGCCGTCGGGATTCTTGACGAAATGATCGCCGGCCATGCCTTCGTCATAAGGCTTGTACCCGGCATTGGGCAGATCGGCAATGTGCAGGTCGGTAATCACCACCGTGCGCAAATGTTGCGCCTTCAAGTCCTGGACCATCTGATCGAAATGAGGAAACTTCTCAGGATCAACGGTGAACGGCCGGTTCTTCAACTGATAGTCGATGTCTAGCCACATCACATCGGCAGGAATATGCTCGCTGCGCAGCCGGCTGGCGACGCGCCGCACCTCCGCCTCGGGATAATAGCTATAGCGCGATTGCTGATACCCGAGCGACCACAGCGGAGGCAGCGGCGTCTTTCCCACCAGCCAGGCCCACGATTCCACCACGGCCTTGGGTTCCGGACCATAGAGAATGTAGTAGTCCAGCGGCCCTCCCTCGGAGCCGAACGAATAGGCGTCCCGGTACTCCTTATTGAAGTCGAAGCTGGCTCTCCAGGTATTGTCGAGGAAAATTCCGGCGCAGATCCCTTGATGAAATGTGATGAAGTAGGGAATCGATTTGTAGATTGGGTCGGTGGATTCCTGCCACCCGAACGCGTCCGTGTTCCAGTCGGTAAAAGCATGATTGCGACGGTCCAGCGGCCCTGCCTTGTCGCCCAGCCCGAAGTAATGCTCGTCAGACGGCGACTTCATGTACACGCGAAACGATGAGCCGTGGTACTCGATGGGCCGTCCGGGAAAATCCGCGGTGATCACATGACCCTCGAGGTCCGTCACCGTCAATTCGAATGGATCCTTGTGAACCGACACATGAAGCTTAGCCGTCTTGAAACCGACCGTCGCCGCGTTTGATTCAGCGGTGATCGCCGCAGTCGACGTTCGCGAAGCGGGCAACACAGCCCACGACGCATCTTCCGGAAGCTGCCCTGCCGGTCCGACACGTACCCGCAGCACATCGTCGCGCAAGGCCGATATTTGCATGACGCTTGCCCCGGACCGAATCTCGACACCGTTTGCGGTAGCTCGCGAAGATGTGACGCGCTCGAGCCGCACAGATGTTGATTTCTGTGCTGTTTGTGCGGTTGATTTTGTTTCAGTGGCTGCGGCGGAAATCAGCAATGCAAGAACAACAAAAGTCAGACTTCTTACCCTTGACACTCAGCACCTCATGGGAGCGAATTAGGTGATCCCACCAAAGATACCCCTTCGCGCCTCCAATGCAAACCTCAGTGGGTGCCCCACTGGGTGCCCCATTCTAACGACGTTGTCAAACGTCGTTAGAATGGGGACAGCCCTCGAGACTTCGCGCGCCTATGCCGTATGCATCAGCACGGCCAGGCGTTCCCGCACAGCATCTGCGAAGGACTGCTCTTCCGCCGTCTCCGGCTTCATCGAGCCGAGATTGATGTCTACATTTGCGAGCGCGCCTTCGCGGGCCGCCTTTGCCAGGGCCGCGGCGGTTGTCAGATCAGAACTCATGTTCGGGTTCGTGATCGGCCTCAGGTTCGATACCATCTGCGCAACTTCTGTGGCTTTCTCCGCCACACCCAGCGGCACGCTCGTGGCCTGTTGCAAAGCGGCGTTGATCAGCCGCGCTCCCTCGGCCGAGTCCTTGGCGGCCTTGTATGCCTTCATGACCACGTTGTACGATTCGGCGTCCGCATCGATCGCCGTCTTGAGTTCTTCCCGAATCGTCCCTAGCCTCGCGATCGCCTCATTCAATTCATTGCTGAACTGGGCATAGGCTTTCTTGCCTCGCGACATCGACGCCACCATGTTCGCCAGCCCCGCCGCCATGGCCCCTACAGCCGCGGCCGCGCTGCCTCCCCCAGGAGTCGCAGTCGGCGCCGCCAGGTGTTCGAGAAACGGTTCGATTCCCGCGCGCAGTCCCCCAATCGCCGTCTTGCCGCCAATCACCGCAGCCAGCCGGTTCTCCAGGATCAGCGACGAATCAAAGTTCTCGACCTGCAAAAACCACTCCGCTGCCTGCTCCAGGGCCAGCTTGGGAATCAGCCCCACGATCTCGCTCGACACCGGCACAACCCCGTACCGCGCCGCCTCCCGCCTCACAAACTCGAATACGCGATGAATCGGCGTTTGCCCAAAATCGGTCAGGTTCATCGAGACCTGGCCCATGCCGCGCACCAGGAACCCTGCTCCCTTCACGTAGCGCAGGCCGCCCGATGAGAAGCGCACCGACTTGGCAATCTTCTTCGCGATCGCAACATCTGCCGTATTAAGAAAAATGTTGTAAGCAATCAGGAATTTGCGCGCTCCCACCACCGTGGCTCCGGCGGTCGGATGCACCCGCGACTCGCCGAAATCCGGCTTCCGCAAAGGATTTGTACCAATCTCAGCACGGATCCCCTCGAACTCGCCGCGCCTGATGTTCTCGAGGCTCTGCCGCTCGGGAGTCGTTGCCGCAGCCTCGTAGAGATAAACAGGAATCTCGAAGCGTTTCGCGATTTCCTCGCCGGCACGGCGCGCCATGGCCACGCAATCTTCGATGGTGACTCCCTCGATAGGAATGAACGGGACTACGTCGGCCGCCCCCATGCGTGGATGCGCACCCTCGTGCTGCGTAAGATCGATCAACTCCGCTGCCTTGCCAACTCCCCGAATGGCCGCTTCCTGGATCGCGTTGCGCTCTCCAACCAGAGTGATCACGCAACGGTTGTGGTCCGCATCCATTTCGCGGTCGAGCAGATAAACGCCGGGAAGCTTCATCGCTTCCACAATCGCGTCAACCTTGGCCGCATCGCGGCCTTCGGAAAAATTGGGCACACATTCAACCAAAGTGTTGGGCATCGATTGAGCATAACGACCACCCTTGCGATGGAGCATCCATGAATCCGTTCCAATCGAGCCGCAACGCAGGGGATTCCACGCCCCAAGGGCAGCCTCCTGTGCGATCGTGAGTTAATTCGGATGCCATTCCCGCGTATCATCCTTCGTAGC
>DASXGD010000495.1:0-4572 GCA_036489245.1 Occallatibacter sp.
ATCGAAGACGGAAATGTCTGGACCCTGGAGCTGCCCCGCGGAGTGCTGTCCTTTGCTCTCGAAAAGGATCTTCGCTTTGACCCCGCCTTTCTGCGCCACGTTCCCCTTATCCAGGAGACTCTGGACCGGTTCAGGCCCGACCTGGTGCACATCACCGGTCCCAGCGAGGTCGGTATCCTCGGTGCGGGGCTGGCCTACAATCTCGGCCTCCCTCTGGCCGCCAGCTGGCACACCAATGTCCACGAATACGCCGCGCGTCGCTCCGGGTGGTTTCTTCGCTATCTCCCACCGGCCCACGCGGAAGGCGCCGCCCATACCATCGAAGACCTGGCCATGATGGCTGCCGCGGCGTTTTACAGCAACGCCCGGGTGCTTTTCGCGCCCAATCTCGAACTCTGCCGGCAGTTGGAAAAGCTGACCGGCCGGCCCTGCCACCTGATGCCCCGCGGCGTCGACGCCGAGCTCTTTCATCCCTCCAAACGCAACCGTCCCGCCAATGACCGCGACCAGGTCCTCGGCTTTGTGGGGCGCCTCTCGGTGGAAAAAAACGTGGCCCTGCTGGCGCGCGTGCAGGAACAACTGGAACAGCTCGGGCACCGGAGTTTCCATTTCCTCATCGTGGGGCATGGCGCCGAGGAGCCCTGGCTCCGCGAACGGCTGCGCCGCGCGGAGTTTACCGGGGTCTTGCGTGGGGAGGCGCTCTCCGCCTCCTACGCCAACATGGATCTTTTCGTGTTCCCCTCCCACACTGACACCTTCGGCAACGTGGTGCTGGAGGCGATGGCGAGCGGCGTGCCCGCGATCGTGACCCCCAGCGGCGGCCCCTGCACCATCGTGCGCGACGGCGAGACCGGCCGCATCGTTCCCGATGAAGAATTTGCTGCCGCGGTCTCCGGTGTCCTGGCCGATCCCGTCAGGCACGCCGACATGCGCCAGGCCGCGCGGGTGTACGCGGAAACCGCGAGTTGGGATTCGGTGTTTGAAGGTGTGTATGCGGCATATGCGCCCTTACTGCTCGCGCACCGCGCATAACATGTGAACTCCGCCAGGATGAGTTTGAAAGGGCATGGCTTCAGCCGTGCCACAAAACTACGTTCCGGCGATGGCCTTGTTTTGCAGGATGCGTACCACCACGCGGCGATTCTCAGCTTCCACCGCGGCGGTCTTATCGGATCCGCCGATCTGGCTGCTCTCGCCCATCGCGCCAGGCGCCAGCATATTGGTCAGCGGGACGTGGCCCTGTTGCAGCAAAATGCTCGTGACGCTATTGGCCCGGTCTTCACTCAGCCTCTGGTTCAGAGCGGCGCTGCCGGTGGCAGAGGCGTATCCTTTGACCTCGATCATATAGCCATTGATAGTTTTGGCCTTTTCGGCGAGCGCGATCAGCGGCTGGTTGTACTTGGGATCGACGCCGGTCTTGCCGTTGGCGAATAAGACAGTGACTTCGTCGATGATGTAGTAGTCGTTGAGCTGGCCGAATCGAGCCGAAGTGGCAGCGATTTCGGCCTTGTTGGCTGCAATCTTCTTCTGCTGCTCGGTGAGCGCCGCGTTCTGCGCCGCGAGTTCAGCGGCATGCTTTTCCAGCTCCACTGAGTTCTGGGCAGCCTGCGCGCTGGTTTCCGCCAATCCAGCCTGGATTGCCTCCGCCTGTTGCAGGTCGTCGCCCTTGAACCTGATCTTGGTTGCCACCAGCTGGTTGTCGGCGTTCATGTTTCCCTCAACCTGAATAGGAAGTCCCGGAATGAGGGCGGCCATGGTCATCTGTTTGCTGCGGGCCTTGAGTAGCCCCTGTACCTGGCCTACATCGGTGGAATCAGTGAGAACAACAACGACCTTCGGTGAATCCGCGGTCTTCAGAAAGATCTGGGCGCCGCTTCGGCCGTCGATAACCCCTTTCATCTTGGTTTGCGCAGAGACCACCGTGCTCGAGAGTCCGGCCAAGATGAGCACAAACGCCAATCCTGAAACAATTCTGAAAGCTCTCGTTCGAATCATCATTTCTCCCCGCTTCGGCAGGCCTGTATCTCGCGGGAGCATTAGCTTCCGCCGGCAAAGAGCCGAGTGCAAGGACAACGTAGTGCGTCTTCGAAAGCTGTACAACTGGAAGAAATACCAGTGGTGCGCGATCAGCTGTTACGAGCAGATTTCGTGAAATTCCAGGGTTGCCGGTGAAGTCGAGTCCCTTCAGACCGTTTCCTCCCGCGCGTACTTGTCTTATGCCTTCGCGCTAATCTCTTCCAGAGCCCGCACCAGCTTATCCAGGTCCGCAATCGACGTGTACACGTGCGGCGTGACGCGCACGCATTGGATGTTCTCCCACACGATGCCCACGGTGTGGATCTTATAGCGGTCAAACAGCGCGTTCTCGAGCTGCGACGGCGTCATGCCGTCAATGCTCACCCCGCAGATGGCGCAGGAGTAATTGGGGTCCAGCGACGTGTGCAGCTTGACCTTCGGCATCGCCTGGGCCCGCGAGGCCCAGTAGTTCTTGAGATACCCGATGCGCGCCTGCTTGCGTGCCGGCCCGATGCCGTTATGAAAGTTGAGCGCTTCGCCGATTCCCTGTTCCAGCGGAAAGCTGCGCGTGCCCAGGTCCTCGAACTTGCGGATGTCGCCCGAACGCGGACGATCGTTGCAGACCAGCGGCCAGATTTTTTCAATCTTGTCGGCCTTGATCCACAACATCCCGGTGCCGATGGGCGCCGACAGAAACTTGTGCAGGCTGGTGCCGAAGTAGTCGCAGCCGAGGTCGGGAATCTTGAAATCCATCAGCCCGAAGGAGTGCGCGCCGTCGGCCAGCACCTCGATGCCGTGGGCGTGGGCCATGTCGGCGATCTTGCGCACCGGCATGACCTGGCCCACCCAGTTCACCATGTGCGTCACGTGGATCAGCTTCGTCCGCGGCGTGATGGCCTCTTCGTAGGCCTTCACGATCACAGCATCGTCCTCGATGGGAAAGTCGAAGCTGAGCTGCTTGTAGACGATGCCTTCGCGCAGGGCCCGCTGGCGGTAGGCCTCGATCATGTGCGGATAATCCTGCTTCGTGCCGATGACCTCGTCGCCGGCCTTCAGGTCCAGACCGTAGATGACCGTGTTCAACGCCTCGGTGGAGTTGCGATTGATGGCGATCTCTCCCGCCGGCGTGCCGGCCAGCGCGGCCAGCTTCTCCCGCAGCGGCTCGCGGCCCTGGTCGAGAATCCGCCACATATAGTAGGACGGGCCTTCGTTCGAAAGCTGGTTGTAGCGCTCCACTGCCTGCTGCACCACGATCGGAGACGGAGAGACCCCACCGTTATTCAGATTCATGAGGTTGGGATTTACTGAGTAGGCGCGCTGAATCACCGCCCAGTAGTCTTCATCCTGCGCTGCCTCCAGGGCGTTGTGTCCGGCTATGCGCGCGCCCGCAGCGTGGAATTCGGCCGCGTGCGCCTGTTCGAACAGACTGTTGGCAGAGAATGCGCCCGCCAATGTCGCCGCCTGCCGGAGAAAGCTGCGTCGATCGCTCATGGTCATACCGAGCAGCCTAGGCGATCCTGGGCAGCATACTCAACAAGGAAATTCAGAACATGCACAGCCTGTCTTCAGATCGAGCGTAAAGGGCTTATCCGTATCCGTCCTCATCTCCCAGCCGAGTCCGCGCAATCGGCCGCCTTCCACACGGGTGATTGTGACGCCCTCGTCCGACAGTTTTGCGGACTCCCACGCTCGTCCTTCTCGCCCCCTCGCAAGAATCGACCGGTGCCCCACGAACAACAGCAGACCCGCGTCGGCCACAGGCCGAACCTCGAACACCGGCCGGTGCTCAATCATGGCGAAGCGCTCCGGAGCCGTCGTGTCGATCAGATACGCATACCCGCCGGACACGGCGCAGATTTCGTCCGGGTTCGGCGCCGACCAGAGCCCCGTCGGCACAGCGGCATCGCGGAACCCCAAAGCGCAGGTGGCCAGAAACGGCTCCGCTCCAACCGCATCCGGCCCAATCGCATCCGGCCGGATCAGCACCTCCAGCGCGCCGCGTTCGATTTCTTCCACTTGGCGCGGATAAACGAAATGCCGGGGCGGCAAAATCAGGGGCCGCGCGGCCAGGATCTCGGCCTTCCATCGATGCGGAAAGCTGAAATCAACCACCGCGCCGGTCACGGCTCGGCCTTGTATATCAGGGTCCAGTCTTCCTGTTCCAGCGTGTCGGGCACCGCAAATCCGCGTGCTTCGGCGATCGCTTCGAGAGCGTCGCGCGCTTTCCACCCCCGGTGAATCAGCGCACAGGCCGCGGTAATCGTAGCGCGGCCGATGCATCCCCGACAGTGCACGCCGATGCGTTCACCGGCGGTCAGCCGGTCCGCGATTCCGCGGATAAACGATCGAAAGTGCGCCACATCGCGCGGAACGCTTCCGTCTCGAATGGGATAGGAAAGAAACTTCAGCCCCACGCGCTCTGCCGTTGCCTGCTCGTTCGCCAGCCCCAGAAAATCGGCCTCGAACGGCTCCAGCAGCGAAACGATGGTGTCGATGCCGCCCTGTCTGAGTCGACGCAGTTCATCTTCGAGCTGGTCGTCGCCCTGCGGCCGGATG
>DASXGD010000520.1:0-8618 GCA_036489245.1 Occallatibacter sp.
CATCCTGAGTCTGATGCTCTCCTTGAAACGTGTGTAACCAAAGGAAATCAGCCGGGTTTCAGGAGCGAATTCCGCCTGGCATCAGATCAACTCCGTGCGGATCATCTGCAGTTCCTTTACGATCTTGCCCACATCCTGCGAGTGGTCGCGATGGGCGATAAGCAGCGCGTCCTCGGTATCGACCACCACCAGGTTTTCAACGCCTACCAGGGCGACGAACTTTTTGGGACTGTAGATGTAATTGTTCCCAGCCTCGATCGTGAGATGGCCATCGGTTTCCGCGACATTTCCGTCGCCGTCGCCGCGCAGCCTCGTCTCCACCTGGTACTCATAGAGCGACGCCCACGAGCCAAGATCATTCCAGCTGAACTCGGCGGGAAGGCAGTAGAGCCGGGACTTGTGCTCGCCCTTGGCGGAACGCGGTTCGAGGACCGCGTAATCCACTGAAATGTTTTCGCACTTGGGATAAAACTCGCGGAAACAGTCTTCGAATTCCGGGGTGCCGAAGCAGGAGGCAATCTTCTCCAGCATGGGCGCAGTTTCAGGCAGATGTTCGCGGACCGCGCTGGCGAGGGTTCGCGCCGACCACAGAAAAATTCCCGAGTTCCAGTAATAGTTCCCTGCGGCAACAAATTCCTCGGCTTTCATCTGGTTGGGCTTTTCGGTGAAACGGCGCACGTGCAGGGCTAAATCGTCGGGTGTGAATTCGCCGGTCTCAATATAGCCGTAGCCGGTTTCGGCGCGGGTCGGCTCGATTCCCAGAACCACCATGTTGTCCGCGGCAGCAGCCAGGGCGATGCCCTTCTGCAGGGCTTTGAGAAATCGGGGTTCGTCCGCAATCACATGATCGGAAGGAAAAATACCGAGAACCGCGTCGGGATTCTGGCATTCGATGATAAACGCGGCCAGTCCGCAGGCAGGCGCGGTGTTGCGGGCGACGGGCTCGGAAACAATCTGTTCCGCCGGCACGCCGTGGAGCTGGTCTGCAATCTCGTGGGCCAGATACTCGTTGGTGATCACCCAGGTGTGATCGAGGCCAGCCAGCGGCTTGAGGCGCTCGACCGTCTGCTGGATCATGGAGCGCTCGCCATCGAGCGCCAAAACCTGCTTGGCCCGGGCACGGCGGGAGCGTGGCCAGAAGCGGGTTCCGCTGCCTCCCGCAAGGATGACAGGACGAAAATCAATACGCTTCGACATGGAAGACACATCCTAAGTGACAAGCACACAGTTTGAACAGTGACCGCAGATACATTCTTTTAGCGAATCCGGGGTTTGGTGCACAACACCAGAGAAACGTGCATCTTGCGAGTTGTCTCCAGGGTAGGCGGCCCTACGGCACGGTCGATCCGGGAATGGGATCGGCCGCGGGGATACTCTGCCTCTGGTTAGGCGACAGCGTCCGGCGGAAGGCGGGCTCCGGCCTCGGGAGCCAGCTCTAAACCAGCTGTTTGAGGAATTCTGCCATGCGGCGGGTTCCCTCGTCGATGTTCTGTTTGGTCACCGGGTAGGAAAGTCGGATGTGCTCACCGGTGCCAAAGGCCTCGCCGGGCACCGCGACGACGTGGGCTTCGTGAAGCAGGCGGGTGGCCAGTTCGGTGGCCGTCTGGATGCCCCCCTTGCCCAGAAATGCCGCGATGTTCGGGTAAACGTAAAACGCCCCCTCGGGCCGGGTGCAGGTCACGCCCGGAATCTCGGCCAGGCGGGCAAGCATGTAATCACGCAGATCGATGAATTCGGCGC
Organism: Occallatibacter sp.; assembly: GCA_036489245.1. Lineage (GTDB taxonomy): Bacteria > Acidobacteriota > Terriglobia > Terriglobales > Acidobacteriaceae > Telmatobacter. Next base: position 1,741 of record DASXGD010000520.1, read on the forward strand.
GAAACTCACGCACGCACTCCTGCGAGCCGTTCAGCGCGGCGATGGCCGCCTTCTGCACAACGCTCGACGCGTTTGACGTGGATTGGGACTGCAGCTTGCTGAGATTGGCGACGATCGCCTTGGAGGCCAGCGCAAATCCGGCGCGCCAGCCGGTCATGGAATAGGTCTTGGAGAGCGATCCCAGGATAACCAGGTGCTCCTTGGCCCAGGTGAACGAACCGCCGGACACGGGTTTGCCCGCGTAGTTCAGGTAGACGTAACACTCGTCCAAAAGCAGGAAGATACCGCGGTCGTGGGCCAGGTGGACGATGCGTTCCAGGTCTTCGGCCGAGACCACCGAGCCGGCCGGATTCGATGGCGAGTTCAAAATGATGGCCTTGGTGCGAGGCGTAATCGCTTTCTCGATGGCATCCGCGGTGATGCGGAAGTTCTCCTGCTCGCTGGTTTCGAGAAAGACCACTTTGCCGCCCGCGTACTGGATGATGTCTTTGAAGCTGACCCAGTAGGGAACAGGAAGGACGACCTCGTCTCCATGGTCCACCAGCACCTGGATGGCATTGAACAATGCCAGCTTGCCGCCGGTGGTGAAGATGGCCTCGTCGAGGCCGTAATCGGAGCCGAAATCGCAGGCGTGGCGCTGGACGATGGCCTTGCGCACGTCGGGGATGCCCGGCACCACGGTATAGCGGGTAAAGTTGGCCTCGATGGCCGCGATGGCCGCGTCCTTGATGTGGCGCGGGGTCGGAAAATGCGGCTCGCCAGCGCCAAAATCCACCAGGTTCGCGCCCTGGGCGCGCAGCTTGGCGGCCTCGGCGGCCACAGCCATGGTTGCGGAAACCTCAATCCGCCCGATGCGGGCGGCAAACACTTGCGAAGCGGCGGCTACACTCGTCGTCATAGCTTCTATCTTTACAGATTTTGGAGGGCGGGGAAACCCGTTTGCTCCGCGAAGCCCTAGTCAGAAAAGGCGGCGCCAGGTTTGCTCAGGACTGTTCCCGCCCCAATCCTGCGACCTCGGCCCCAGTGCCATTAGAATGACACCAGCTTTGGAGCCGCTAACGCCCGTTTCGAAAGCGGCCATCGTCCTCGAAAATCGTCTCAACTTGCCCGGAGGTCTTTTGTTGCGCTCAAGGATCGCCTCAGCCGTTGTTTGTCTTGCCCTGATTCCATGTGCGCTGACCGCCGGCCGGCCGCCCGCCGCGGCCCAGGCCCCGCCCGCCGCCGCTCTCGAAAATTTCGCCGGGGAATACTCCGATTCGGGGGAGCCGGACACTCCACTCAGTTTTTATGTGCAGAATGGGCGGCTCGTGACGGAGTCCGATCGCGGCGTGCCGGCCGAACTCACCCAGACGGGCACGACGGAATTCACGGTGCCGGGCTCGAAGATCACCTTTCGCTTCAACCTCGATGGGGGCGGACGCGGCATCGCCGTGGTGGGTTCGTTTGACCCGGAGATCACCTATCGCCGCACCGGCGACCCCGTACATCATCTGTTTCACGACTATCAGCGGTCCGAGGCGATGATCCCCATGCGCGACGGCGTCAAGTTGCACGTCGTCATCCTCAAGCCCGCCGACATCGCCGCGCCGCTGCCGCTCCTGATCCAGCGGACACCGTACGGCGTGGACGGAACGACACGGGCTTCGCTTTTCCGCATGCGGCCTGAGCTGGCGCGCGCCGGATACATCTATGTCGGAGAGGACATCCGCGGGCGGTTCAAGAGCGAGGGCCAGTTTGTGATGAGCCGGCCCATGGAGGACCATCACGATCCGAAAGCCGTCGATGAGAGCACCGACGCCTGGGACACCGTGGCCTGGCTGCTGAAAAACGTCGCCGGCAACAACGGCCGCGCGGGTTTTATCGGCACCAGCTATCCGGGATTTCTGGCCATGGAGGCAGGGATAGATCCCCATCCAGCCGTGAAGGCCATCTCGCCCCAGGCCCCCATGATCGACGTCTGGATGGGAGATGACTTCTTCCATAACGGCGCCTTCCGCCAGACCTACGGATACGACTATGTGTACTCTCTCGAGAGCAGCAAAGAATCCACCGAGGTCAGCTACGGCAAAGACAAATCCGGCAAGCCGCGCGACGGGTTCGACTACTTTCTCGAACGGGGCAGCTTTTCTGAGGATGTGAAGCGCTCGGGATCGAAGATGCTGCCGACCTGGAAGCTGTTCCTTGAGCATCCCGCCTACGACCTCGTGTGGTCCACCCGCGGAGTCGAGCACGATCTGAATTCCGTCGCCGTCCCCACCCTCACCGTGGGCGGCTACTACGACCAGGAGGACATGTACGGGCCGCAGATCGAATACGCGACGCTGGAGCCGCATGACCAAAAGCACGAGAACTTTCTGGTGCTGGGCCCATGGAGGCATGGCTCATGGTCGTTCTCGTCCCGCCACCTCGGAAACCTCGATTATGGCGAGCCCATCGGCAAGGAGTACCGCGGACAGATCGAAGCGAAGTTCTTCGCGCACTATCTGAAGGATGAGCCCGGCTTCGATCTTGAAGACACCGCCAGTTTCCAGACCGGCTCCAATACCTGGAAACGCTATGCCCACTTTCCGCCCAAGGAATCGGAGCCGACCAGCCTGCATCTCGAGGGCGACGGGAAGCTGGGCTGGAGCGACTCGCCCGCCCCGGCCAAAACTACCTGGGTGAGCGATCCGGCCAACCCCGTCCCCTACCGGCGCCGGCCCATCCAACCCACTTATTCCGACGGATCGCAGTGGTTCGACTGGCTTACCGAGGACCAGCGTTTTGTTACCGGCCGTCCCGACGTCGCAGTGTGGAAGCTTCCCGTTCTCAAAAAGGACCTGGTTGTCACAGGCGAAGTTACTGCCGATATCTTCGCGTCCACAACGGGTACGGACAACGACATGGTAGTGAAGCTGATCGACGAGTACCCTTCCGATGATTCCGATGAGAAAATGCGCGGCTATCAGCTCATGACCAATGAGGAGATCTTTCGCGGCCGCTATCTCGACAGCGTCGCGCAGGGCCGGCCGCTGCGGGCAGGATCGGTGCGCGAATACCGCTTCAGCCTGCACGATGTCGACCACGTCTTCAAGGCCGGGCACACGGTGATGGTGGAGATTCAGAGTACATGGTTTCCGCTCTACGACCGCAATCCGCAGACGTTTGTGGCCAACATCATGACGGCCAGGCCGGAGGACTACAAGCCGGCGACGATCACCATCTACTCCGACCCCGACCACGACTCAAACCTGCAGATGCCGTTGATGAATGCGTGCGATCACATCGAGTGCTTCTGACCGCATAGCACGGTTTGCCACAGCGGAGGACTGAGCTGCCGACTCGGTACTCACTGAAGTTGTGAGTCGAGGCCTCGATCGGGCCAGAGCTACCTTATTGCACGGTATAGAAGACGCTGGATTGATGAAGATCGTTGTAATTGCTGTCGAGGTCAATGATGGTAAGGGCGTGAGATCCGGGCGCGAGGCTGAAATACTCGTTCACGTCTGACCCGGCATACCAGCCCAGTTTGACGCCGTTATCCCAAACCTGCATTTGACTTACTTTGGCTGACTCAACTGCGTGAGCGACGACATGAACCGTGGACATGTTGATAACGTCTTTCGGCGCGGGCGATACGATTTGCAGCCCGTTGGCCAATGGTTCCACGGTGTAACTTACAGAGACCTTACGGATAACTCGATAAGATGAATCGTGGTCGAGCACCCAGGTTGTGTGCTTGCCGGGCGACAGATTATAGAAGGCATCGATTTGATCGCCATACACGCCGAGTTTGACGCCGTTATCCCAGACCTGGGTCTGGCTGATAGGCTGGCTCTCATGGGCGCTCGCCAGCAAGTGAACTTTGCCGGTGACAGTGGCTCCGTTGCCTGGAGTCGAGATCACGACGCCGTCGGATGAAGATGACGTACTCGACTTGAAGAAGTCTGCCATGGGCGCGGCATTTGCCGCGGCGCCTGGACAAGGGGACAGGCCCATGGTCGCACACACCGTCTTCAATACATTCTCGTTGTGATACCTGACAGCGGACTTGTAACGGGTCTTCACGAGCGGACCGATAACCAGGGTCGCCGTGCGGCCGCCGCATCCCTCCGCAACGGTGTCTGAACAACGGTTATCTGTGGAGAGCGTGCCTTCATCCCAGACGATGAAGAGAATGCCATCGCCACCGGGGCTGAACTCGGGCCGGGCGAGAATCTCCGGAACGTTGGTCTCGAGCCACCGATCCGCGGCCTCGAGAGTGCCGCTGTGAGCATCTTCGACCGCATCCGGAGTGATGTACGCATAGTTGACCGTGTTGCCTTTCGCGAAGTCCTTCGCCATCTGGGAGAAAGGCACGCTTTTCTTGTCCTGCCCGGTGCCGGGGCAGACATCCGTGAAGTCGATCAGCGGATTGTGGCGGCGGTAGTAGGTATTGCCTTTGCCTCCATGGAGTCCCTTAAAGCCGGCGGAGGGTATGTTGGACTGGTAAGACCTCCAAGAGTAGCCCCGCTTGAGCAGTTCGCGAACGACGTTGTCGTCGGCATGTTGGCAAGAGACTGTATCGTTGTTCGGCTCGACCGCCGCTCCAGCGACAAACCACATCAATGCGGGCAGCGAACTGTGCTGATCGGAGTAGAACTGGGTGGCTAATCCATATCGCTCGATTAGTTGATTGTAATAAGGCATTTGCGAGTTACCGACGACATCTTCATAACTGTGATTCTCTTCGGTAATCATCCAGACGTGAGAGGATCGCGGAACGTTCTGTGCGATGCAGTTAATTACAGAGAATAGGCACAAATTGAGACACAGCCGCTTGAATGGCATAGCAGGGGACCATCCACCCGCATCCATGGATTTCCAGACTTTATAGGAGAGAACGCACGATACATATACAACACGCTCGAAACATTTACAACAGTACTTTTCGGCATCGACTTAAGTTTATATAAACCGACGACGAAAACTTGGCTGAATTGCCGCGGTGGTTCCCCACCCTTTCGCCGCAGGAAGGCGAAAGGGTGGGGAACCTGCGATTGTTCATTAAGCGGAAATGCGGGCTACCACACCACGCACCGCTCCGAATCAGGCCGCACCATGGCCGAGCCTGCTTTGCATTGGAACGCTTCTGCAAACGGTGGGAAATTCGACATGGGTCCGAGCACGCGGTACTTCGCCACCGGATGCGGGTCGCCCTGCACCATCAGCTTTTGCGTCTCGACCCGCGTAGCATCGCCGCGGAACTGGCCCCACGCAATAAAGAACTGCTGATCCGGCGTGAACCCGTCTACTTTTTCGTTCGATTGGCCCTGCGCCGTCTTCTTGAATGCGCGATAGGCGATCTTCAGCCCCGCCAGGTCGCCGATCGATTCGCCCAGCACCAGCTTGCCGTTGATGTGAATGTCGTCGGGGCCGTCGATGCGGAAGCCGTCGAATTGCTTCACCACGCACCCCGTCTTGGCCTGGAACTTGGTCAGGTCCTCGGGCGTCCACCAGTTTTCAAGCTTGCCAGTGGAATCGAACTGCGCGCCCTGGTCGTCGAATCCGTGCGAAATTTCGTGGCCGATGACCACGCCGATGGCCCCGTAGTTCACAGCGTCGGTGTAGTTCATGCTGAAGGCCGGCGGCTGCAGGATGCCGGCCGGAAACACGATCTCGTTCATCAGCGGGTTGTAGTAGGCGTTCGAAGTGGGCGGCGTCATGCCCCAGCGGCCACGGTTCACTGGCTTGCCAATCTGGGCCCAGTCATCGGCCACGACAAACCGCGAGCCGGCCACGAAATCCTCGAAGTAGTGAACGCGGTCGATCTTCACCGATGAGTAATCTTTCCACTTATCGGGATAGCCGATCTTCACCTGGAAGGTCGCCATTTTTTCGAGCGCCTTCTTCTTGGTGTCCGGAGTCATCCAGTCAAGTCCCTCGATAGTGTCGTGCATCGCCGAGAGTATGTTGGCTACCATCTTCTGCGCTCTCTCTTTCGCCTCGGGAGGGAAGTAGCGCTTCACGTATTCCTGGCCCAGTGCCTCGCCCAGCAAAAAGTCCGCCTGTTCCGCGCAGCGCGTACCGCGCGGTTTCAGTTCACCCACCCCGGCGAGTTCTTTCTGATAGAACGCGAAGTTCGCATCCACGAACGACTGCGACAGGACCCGTGCCTCGGTATTCAGCAGTTGCCAGCGCAGATATGTCTTCCAGTCAGCGATGGAAGTAGACACCAGTTGCCGCTCTACCTCGGCCATGAACACAGGCTGATCCACATTCAGATCGCCCGGTGTCACGCCCGTTCTTTTCAGGAACGCTTTCCAGTCGAAGTGCGGCGTCATTTTCTCCAGGGCATCGAGGTTGCCCACGTGGTCGACCGCGTGCGGATCGCGCAGGGCCACATTGTCGAGCGAAGCCTTGGCCAGCGCGGTCTCGAAGGTCATCACGGTTTGCGCTGCTGCCTTGGCGTCTGTCTCCGACGCGCCGGCGAGGGTGAGAATCTTCGCCACGTACACCAGGTAGCCCGCCCGCGCATCGGCGAATCGCTGCTCGGTTTTCACATAATAATCGCGGTCCGGCAGGCCCAGGCCGGCCGCGCTCACGTCGGCGATCACCCTGGTCGGATCGTGAGGGTGTTGCGTAGATGAAAGCGAGAACGGCACCTGCACCCCGTCAGCCTGCAGTTCCGCCAGTTCTTTCTGCAGGTCCTCCGGACTCTGGATGGCGTCGATGGCCGCGAGGTACGACTTCAAGGGTGTAATACCGGCCGCGTCGATGGCTTTCACATTTGTGCAGGCCGCGTAGAAGTCGCCGGTCAACTGTGCCGGGGTGCCCTTGGGCCCTTCAGGAGCGGCGGATACCTCTTCCAGGATCTTGCGCAGCTGATCCTTGTTGTCTTCGCCGGCTTTCCACCGCCG
>DASXGD010000522.1:0-2814 GCA_036489245.1 Occallatibacter sp.
ACGCAAGTCGCTCGAAGATGCGCGCAAAGAGGGCCACGACCTGCTTCTCGACATTGATGTGCAGGGGGCTGGGCAAGTGCGACGCTCCATGCCGGAGGCGGTCAGCATCTTTGTGCTGCCTCCCAATCCCAAGGTGCTGCGCACCCGGCTGCGCAATCGCAGCCGCGCCGAGGGCCAGGTAAACGAGGCCGAACTGTACCGGCGGCTCAGCGAGGCCAGCAAGGAAATCGAGAACTATCGCGACTACAGCTACATACTGGTCAACGACATACTGGACCGGGCGGTGGCCCAACTTGAAGCAATCGTCCTTGCTGAGCGATACTATCGCAACAGCGAACCGATCGCTTATCGTTCTCGCCGTGTGCTGGAAGTTGCTGCGGCGTGCCGCCAGTCCAATTCGCAGGAACGGCTCAAACCAGTGCTCGAGGCTTTTGGGATCATCCACCCCAGCGGCCAGCAGCAACTGAACTTTGACGAGGATCAAGATGACGATTGAAACCAAATTCGATTCCAACTATCGCAAGGTTCTTGTGGCAGCGCGCCGGGCCCGGCAGATCCAGAGCGGCTCCCAGGCGCTTGTCCCTACCCACTCCACCAAGGCCTGCCGCATTGCGCAGGAGGAAGTGGAAGCGGGCAAAATCGCCTACGTTAAGAAAGATATCCCCGTCGTCAAGCCTCCGGTGGACGAGGGCGGCGTGCCGATCATCAGCTAGAAGTAGCGAACAGAGAGCACTCGCTTCTGTTCAATGTCCCCTGTTCTACAATCGAGCCATGAGGGTCACGGTCGGCGTTTCGGGTGGAATCGCTGCGTACAAGGCGGCAGAACTGGTGCGGGAGCTGCAGCGTCAAGCACTCGACGTGCACGTGGTGATGACGGAGGCGGCGACGAAGTTTGTGCAGCCTCTCACCTTTGCTGCATTATCCGGGCACAAGGTCATCACCAGCCTTTGGGATGAAGCGAGCGAAGGCGCCGGTGAGGCTTCGCCCGAACATAGCGGAATCGAACACATTGGCGAAGCGCAGTGGACCGAGGCGCTGGTGGTTGCGCCGGCCACTGCCAACATTCTGGCCAAGTTTGCCCATGGCATCTCCGACGATTTTCTGACCACGATGTACCTGGCCACGACTGCGCCGGTGCTGGTTGCGCCCGCGATGAACGTGAACATGTGGGAACATCCGGCGACCAAGTCGAATCTGGAGATACTGCGCCAGCGCGGCGTGCGCGTGATTGAGCCGGGTACAGGCGACCTGGCCTGCGGCATGGTCGGCGCGGGGCGCATGGCGGAACCGTCGGCGATTGCCGATGCGGTACTCAACGCCCTCGGGCGGCGCCACGATCTTGCTGGAGAGGTAGTGCTGGTGACGGCGGGAGGCACGCGCGAGGCGCTCGACCGGTTCGCTTTCTCGGTAACCGTTCCAGCGGCAAGATGGGATATGCGCTCGCCGAAGCGGCCCAGGCACGCGGCGCAAAGGTGATTCTGATCAGCGGGCCGTCGGCGCTTTACCCGTCCGCTCGCTGTGAATTGGTGAAGGTGACGACCGCGGAGGAGATGCGGCAGGCTGTGTTGGCGCGCATGACGGAAGCGACGCTGGTGATCAAGGCTGCCGCCGTCGCTGACTATCGCCCGCTGAGTGTTTCTGAGCAGAAGCTCAAGCGCACCGGGCCGCTCACGCTTGAACTCGCGCCGACCGAGGACATCCTCGCCGAAGTGGTGCGGAAGCGCCGTCCCGGCCAACTCATTGTCGGTTTTGCCGCCGAGACCGAGAACCGCATGGAAAACGGCCGCGCCAAGCTGCTGCGCAAAGGTGCAGACGCAATCGTGGTGAACGACGTTGCAGGCGATAACGTGGGAATCGACGCGGATCGCAACGCTGCAACGTTTCTGACCCTGTCGACGGCGATTGAATTGCCGGAGATGCCCAAGCGTCAACTTGCGGATCGCATTCTCGATGAGATCCTTTCGCTGCGCCGGCCGAAACCGATGATGGTGGAGTTGGAAGGCGGCTCGACGCAGGATGAGGTACTCCACCAATCTGCTTCGCCTCTTGCGTCGCGGCGCCAGTTGATCGTGGAGTAGCACACGTGGCCGCGCTTGATCCCGCAATCAAGGAAGCCCTGGCTGCCCGGCTGCGCTTCTACCGCGACCTGGGAATGGTCGAGATGTATCGGCGTCCCGTCGATCCGGAAATGCTGGCCATGTTGGAAGACCCTTCCCAAGTCCCAGAGATGAATTCCCTGGCATCCGCATCCCCAGATTCAAACGTTCAGGAGACCGAAGCCATCCCACCGCGCACGCCGTTTCCCACCCCGCCCTCCGTTTCGGCAGCTACCAAGCCGGCAGACAAAGCAGCAGCTTTGCGCTTAATCCGCGAAGACATCGGAGACTGCACGCGCTGCGCACTTCACAAGGGCCGCAACAAGCTGGTGTTTGCTGACGGTTCGCCTAATGCGCGGCTGATGTTTGTCGGCGAGGGGCCCGGAGCTGACGAAGATGCACAGGGACTGCCGTTCGTGGGCCGCGCAGGCCAACTGCTGAACAACATGATTACGGCCATGGGCCTGAAGCGCGAAGAGGTGTACATCGCCAACGTGGTGAAGTGCAGGCCGCCGGGAAATCGCACTCCGGAACCGGAAGAAGCTAATACCTGCTCGCCATTTCTCTTTCGGCAGATCGACGTGGTGCGCCCCGAAGTGATCGTGGCGCTGGGGGCGACAGCGGCCACGTATCTGCTTGGACAGCGCCAGCCGCTGGCGGGCCTGCGGGGGCGCGTCCATTCGTTCCGCGGCACCAAGCTGATCGTGACCTACCATCC
>DASXGD010000045.1:0-2828 GCA_036489245.1 Occallatibacter sp.
CACGCTGATTCAGATCGCAGGCGAAACGAAAATGACGATTCTCGCCGGGCTATTCGAAAGGGACGCTGATGACCGGCTTTACAAGGCCTACGTCTGCGTCAATGGAGACGGTCTTGTAGCTAAATATCGAAAACTTCATCCGTTCATCAATCCCCACCTGCTTCCCGGTGACGCATACGTGGTTTTCGACCTCAATGGCTGGAAATGCGGCATCCTGATCTGCTACGACAACAACGTAATTGAAAATGTTCGGGCCACTACATTATTGGGTGCGCAGATTATTTTCATGCCTCATATAACGATGTGTACGCCTTCGCCTCGACCTGGGGCCGGGTTCGTTGACCCCAAGCTGTGGGAGAGCCGGGCCGAAGATCCGACCTCGCTTCGCGCCGAGTTTCTGGGCCTGAAAGGCCGCGCCTGGCTGATGAAGTGGCTGCCGGCGAGAGCCTACGACAACGGAATCTACGTGGTGTTCAGCAATGCAATCGGCATGGACGACGATCAATTGAAGAATGGCTGCTCAATGATCATCGATCCGTTCGGTGACATCCTTGCCGAATGTACAAGGCTGAGTGATGATGTAGCCGTTTCCGTGTGCGTGCCCGACAAGCTGCAGCAGGCGGGAGGATATCGCTACCTGCAAGCGCGCCGCCCGCAGCTTTATCGCGAGATCATTGGTCAAGATCATCAATCCGTGCAAAAAGTAGTTTGGCATAACGAGTAGGCGGGAGGGCCCGATCGTTCCTTCCGGGGTTCCGGCGTCGCGCTGAATGTAACCCAGTTCCTCAAGTACACTGGTCAATGGCGCTGAGGATGAGCGGGGGACGGACTGTGACCGGGTTGTGGGGCAAGACGCGAACGACACTGGAGATGATCAAGTGGGAACACTCCATCTTCGCGTTGCCGTTTGCGCTGACCGCCACGCTGCTTGCAGCGCACGGACTACCCGCGGTGCACACGGTGATATGGATCCTGGTGGCCATGGTAGCGGCGCGCTCCTGCGCGATGGCTTTCAACCGCTGGGCCGATGCCGAGCTGGACGCTGCGAATCCACGCACAAAGAGCCGCGCCATCCCGGCCGGCCTGCTTTCGCGTGAATTCGTGCTTGGTTTCACCCTGCTGGCGGGACTTGTGTTTGTGCTGGCCACGGCGGCGCTGAACCGCCTCACGCTCTACCTTTCACCGCTGGTGCTGGTGGTCCTGCTGGGCTACAGCTATACGAAACGCATAACCCACTGGTCGCACCTGGTGCTCGGCCTGGCGCTGGGCCTGGCCCCGACAGCGGCCTGGATTGCCGTGCGCGGCACCCTGGACGCGCGCATCCTGGTTTTGACCTGCGCGGTCACTTTGTGGGTGGGCGGATTCGACGTGCTGTACGCATGCCAGGATTACGAACACGACCGCGCCGCGGGCCTGCATAGTCTTCCCCAGGCGATCGGAATTCCCGCCGCGTTCTGGGCTGCACGGCTTATGCACCTGCTGATGCTGGGGCTGCTGATCTGGTTCGGAAGGCTATTTCAATTCCAGATTGCAGGCTGGCTGGGGATCGCGGCAGTGGGCCTGCTGCTTGGCTATGAGCACTCGCTGGTTTCGCCCCGCGACCTGCGCCGATTGAACGCCGCGTTCTTCACCATGAACGGTGTCATTGCCACGGTTTTCCTCCTGTTTGTGGCCGCCGACCTCTGGCTGCGGAGTTGAGCCGTGCCCGATATCCCTCGTAACAGCAACCCCCAACTTCAGCTGTGGTATGGTGCCAGAAAGCAGTCGTTGCACGAGACGCTCATCGGCCCGAACGCAACTTCGAGGACAGGAGAATTCGGCACCGGTATGAAGATTGCCATTCAGGGTGAGCCCGGCTCCTTCAGCCATGAGGCGGCCATCAAGCTGGTCAACGATTCGTTGATCGTTCCGTTTGCCTTGTCCGCCGACGCATTCGCGGCGTTGGCGAACGGGGCGGTGGAGGCTGCGGTCATTCCGATTGAAAACAGCCTGGCAGGTTCGGTGTCGGAACACTTCGACTTGCTGCTGGCCAATGAAGTAAAGGTGGAACGGGAAACACTGCTTCGAATCCGACATAACCTGATCGGCATTTCGGGTGCAACGGTGGGCGATATCGACCGGGTCTTCTCGCACCCCGTGGCCCTGGCTCAGTGCCGCCGGTTTCTGGCCGACCACCCCAGGATGGAAGCCTACTCCTTCTACGACACTGCGGGGAGCGTGAAACAACTGGTGGAGTTGCGCGACCACCACGCCGCGGCTGTTGCCAGCGCCGCCGCGGCTCGATACTACGGCGCGGACATCCTGGTCGCCGACATCGAAGACAATCCGGAGAACTACACCCGTTTCTTCCTGGTCAGGCGATCGCATGAGGGAGCGATGGACGGCCCGGCCAACAAGATGAGCCTGGCGTTCTCGGTTGAGAATCGCCCCGGATCGCTAGTGGCCGCCCTGTCGGAACTCTCCGCCATAGGCACCAATCTCACCAAGATTGAATCGCGTCCGGTGCACGGCAAACCCTGGGAATATATTTTTTATGTGGACTGCCAGATTCAATCGCGGGATGAGGGCACGCAGGCGCTCGAGGCTCTGCGACCCCATTGCGCCATGGTCAAATCGCTCGGCTGTTACCAGGAAGCGGAAGACAGGGAACAGGGATCAGGGAACAGGGAATAGACAAAACGCGCAACAGACTCCGAGGCTCCCCGGCTTTTCTGTTCCCTACTCCCTATTCCCTATCCCTGCTTTTAAAAGTGGTAGGCTACGCCCAGGGCCGGCACATAAATGTTGAACCACTTGTTCGTCGTCAAGTTGGTCGTGGAGGAGCTGCC
>DASXGD010000037.1:0-11539 GCA_036489245.1 Occallatibacter sp.
GATTTCGCGGGCAGCGGCGACGGGTCTGCTCCCCAGGCAAGCCTTGTTCTCGGAAAAGGTGGCATTCTCTACGGCACGACACTCAGCGGCGGCAACCTCGGGGATGGCACCATCTTCGCCGTCGCCCCCTAAGCCGTCCAAACCAGTTTCGCAGTGAGCCCAACGCCGGTAGGCATCCGGGCGCGCCAACACCACAACGGCGCGCCCGGATGCGTTCCTATTTTCAGGCTTGCAGCTCCTGCGAAGACAGCCAGTCGCACCGAGGCGCGCACGGATCGATAATCCAGGCGCGACCCCTAACCCCGTACACTCTTCTTTGGCACGCGCGAAATCATGTTTCCTGCCACCCATGGAAGCGATTCACAAGGACTACAGTAGCGCTTTCGCCGAGCTCTTGGACCTCTTCGAGCGAGAAGGCGACGTCCAGCGCACCGTGGAACTGATGCGCAAGCGAAGACTCATCGAATTACCCAGGCGCCAGGACGTTCGCGCCTTTCACGATGCCGTCGCGAATCTCAAGCGGCGAGGTTATCTGCAGAAGAAGGAACTCGCGGTGCTGCGCGCATATGCAGAAAGCATCTGGGAATACCTGACATGGACCGGGCCCGTTCAAAAGCGGGAATCCTGGTTCAGGGACTTCATCAACGCATTTCAGGATCTCGCCAGCCGGGGGCAATCTCCTTTTGCGCCACAGGAAATACCCTCAATCGTCGCGACCAGGCCGCCTGTGATCTCGGTGAAAGCCGCATACTACGATGCGGTGCACACCGATCTTCCCGCGGCCTGGCAGCATTACCTCACGGCCTATCGCACCCTTAAGCTCGAATTCACTCGGTAGGAAGCAGACCCGGCGTTCGACCAGGGCTGTCGGGCTTCAATTGCGTTGCATCACAGCTCTGGACACGGGTCAGGCTTTGATGAACTGAACGTCGAGGGTGATGTGCACGTCTTCGCCCACCAGGAAGCCGCCGGTCTCGAGTGCCGCATTCCAGTTGAGGCCGAAGTCTTTGCGATTGATTTTCGTCGTGGCCGACAGACCGATGCGCATGTTGCCCCACGGGTCCTTCGCTGGCGGGGTCGGGCCTTCAACCGCAAAAGTCACAGGCTTGGTGACGCCATGAATTGTAATATCCCCCGAAACCGCGTATTCACCTTCGCCCTTGGGCTCCACGCGAGTCGATCTGAAAAGAATGGTGGGGTATTTTTCCGCGTCGAAGAAGTCGGCGCTCTTCAGATGGCCATCGCGCTGCGCGTCCCCGGTGGTGATGGTCGAAACATCCAGGTTGGCCTCGACGGAGGAGAGCGTTGAATCAACAAGGTGCTCGGTGAGGGATCCGCTAAGACCGGAAAAGTGGCCTTTTACGTTGGAGATCATCATGTGCTTCACCTTGAATTCGGCCGACGAGTGTGCCGGATCGAGTTTCCAGGTGATGACAGAGGCGGGAGAGGTGGTGGTTGCCATGGGTTGGCTCCTTTCACAACCTTGGATGCGCCAGAATATTAATCGTTGCAACAACTATTTTTATAACCGTGAAGGAATATCGGAGAACGAATACACTTGCCCAGTACACCGAAGCTGCTGCCATAATTGAACCGTCCTTGTGTCCCCGAGGAGCTCGTCATGCAAACTCTGCTCTACGACCTGCGGTTCGCCCTGCGTCAATTGCACAACAATCTGGGAATTGCGGTGCTTGCCGTTCTAACCCTAGCCCTCGGGGTGGGCGCAAACGCGGCTATCTTCACCATCATCGACAGCGTGCTGTTGCGGCCCCTACCCTACGCGAACTCCAACCGGCTGCTGTTTATTGGTCCCAAGGATGACAAGCCCAGTTTCGGCGCCATCTCATGGATGGACTACCGCGACATCCGCGCCCAATCCAAGCTGCTCGAGAACACGGCCGGCTACTCGGAAGACGTGAGCGTCTTGGAGAACCGCGACAGTTCCATCAGCGTGATGGCTCCGCGCGTGACTCCCAGCCTCTTTTCCATGTTGGGCCGCCAACCCCTCATCGGGCGCACCTTCTACGATGCGGAGGGTCTCTCCGGCGGGCCTTCGGTTGTGCTCCTCTCCGAAGGCCTCTGGCGGGCAAGCTTTCACTCCGACCCACGGATCGTGGGACAGGTCGTAAAGCTGAGCGGCAAGCCGTATACGGTCATCGGGGTCATGCCGGCAACCTTCAACTTTCCCGAACAGTTCGGACAGGATCTGCAAAAAGGCGTCTGGATGCCGCTTCAACCGACGCCGGAGATGCTGAAAGACCGAGGCTATAACTTTTTCCAGGTGGTGGGGGTGCTGCGGCCGGGAGTCACCGTGGCGCAGGCACAGAAGGAGCTGGATGCCATTGCCGCGCACATCCCGAAGGAACACGCGTGGGAGAAGTTCGAGTTCGGGGCGCATCCCTACCAGGAAGTGCTGACAGGGCCGGTGAAGCCGGTGTTGTACGCGCTGTTCGGGGCGCTGGGGCTGGTACTGCTGATCGCGTGTGCCAACGTGTCGAACCTGCTGATCGCGCGGGCGCTGGGTCGGCAGCAGGAGTTTGCGGTGCGCGCGGCTCTGGGCGCGGGACGGATGCGCCTGATCTACCAGATGCTCGCCGAAGGCCTCTTGCTGAGCCTGCTCGGTTGCGGCGTGGGAATGGTGCTCGCCGAGCTGGCAATGGTGGGGGTGCGGAAACTGCCGGAGGGGACGATTCCGCGGGGCGATTCGATTGCGATTCACTGGACGATCGTGCTGATCCTGGCGGCGATTGCGGGACTGACAACTGTGCTGTCGTCGCTGTTGCCGGCGCTGCTGGTGGCGCGCGCGAATCCGCAGACGGCATTGCAGGCGGCCTCGCGGGGCGTGGGCTCGCGATCGGCGGGAGGAAAGCTGAGCGGATGGCTCGTGGCTGGCGAAGTGGCGCTGTCGACGCTGCTGCTGGTTGGAACAGGCCTGCTGTTTCGCACGCTGTGGAATCTGGAGCAGTCGCGCCTGGGATTCGAAACGGCGCACGTGACGACGTTCACTGCCATGCCGGCGGACGCGGCCGGTTTCTCGCAAATGGCGGTTTCACAAGATACGCAAAACGCGCCCGCTTCGGTTGCGGTACTTACCTATCAACCTTTGCTGGATCGAATGCGCCAGACGCCCGGAGTCGAGAGCGCGGCACTGGTGACCTCACCGCCCCTGTCGGGGATGGATGTCGGTTCGAACTTCGAGATTGTGGGGCACCCGCAGAGCCCGAACGACAAGCCGGGAGCGCGGGTATCGGCGGTGAGCGGCGACTTCGCTCGCACTCTGGGTACCCCGGTCGTGCGCGGGCGCATGATCGCGGATGCCGATACGGCCACGACTCCTTTCGTCGCGGTCGTGAACGAGACGCTGGTGAAGAAGTATTTTGCCGGGACCGATCCGCTGGGGAAGCAGATCGACCTCGGCAAGGATACCGGCATGGTCAAGCCCTTCACGATCGTCGGAGTGCTGGGCGACCAGGTGGACGAGCATGTGGGCACCGAGCCGCAGCCGTTCATCATGCTCTCCCAGCAGCAGGTTCCAACCACTTCGCTGTTCTACCAGGCGCTGCTCAAAACTATCGTCAGCTTCGTGGTCAAAACACGCGGCAACATCCCGGTGATTCCTGAAATGCGATCGGTATTCCACCAGGTCGCCCCCGGCATTGCCCTCGACAACTTTCAGACCATGCAGGAAGCTGTGGACAAGAACACGTTCAGCCAGAGACTGGGGCTCTATCTTGTCGCATCTTTCGCCGGGCTCGCGATTGCCATGGTCATCGCCGGACTCTACGGCGTGCTGTCGCAACTGGTGAGCTATCGACGCCGCGAGATCGGCGTGCGCATGGCTTTGGGAGCAACGCGCGGAAGCGTCGCCACTCTGGTTCTTCGCCAGGGGATCGTCCTGATCGCCGTGGGCCTGACTGTAGGAATGCCTCTGGCCTACGCGGCGGGACGCTTGATTTCCGGCTTCCTGTATCAGGTCAAACCGCTCGATCCGTGGACCTATGTCGCCGTGGCGTTGCTTTTACCGGCCATTGGGTTGGTCGCCGCCCTCATCCCGGCGCGGCGGGCCGCCTCAATCCAGCCCATGCAGGCCTTGCGCGACGAGTGAAGGCAGCGTCTAGGCAATGTTCATGCGCGGGCGTTCTCGGGTCGACTCCGTTGCAGCAACAGGAGAAACCCGCCCGCAAATGTAAGCAGATCGATCACGATCGCAGCCAGTAGCAAAGCCCACGTGCCGGGACCGCGGGTGGTCCGGAAAGAGTAGAAGTGATGAATCGCGTGAACAAAATGCAGCGCGTTCAACAACACTGCCATTCCGGAAATGATCCGCAATGCTCGCATGGTTCGCTCCTGGGCGCCGGATTGATTTAGTTCCCGGGCTCTTCGTAAATACGCAGCGTGTTTCCCGCCGGGTCGCGAAACGTCGCGATGAAGCATACGCTTCCCGGCTCGTCGGGGCGCGGCCGTTCCACGATCTCGCCTCCATGAGCAGCGATCTTGGCCACGAAGGATTCGATGTCTTTCACCCAGATCGAGGGCAGAATGCCTGGCTCCTGGGCGGGTTTCAGGTACGTCACAAACGCTCCGCTCACGCCGCTGGGATCATCGAAGCTCGGCCGCTCGGAGTCACAACGGCGAATATTCCAGGCAAACACGCTTTTGTAGAATTCCGCGGACTTGCGCGGATCGGTGGCGGGGATCTCGAGGTAACACAAACGCGGGCTGGGCAGCGAATGGATATCAGTCATCTAGGCGGTCTCCGGGGCAGGCTGAATATGTCAAACGCGAAGGTTGCCTGCCTGGGAACATGTTAGCCAGCCCAGCCAGGATCGTATTGTAGAAAGACGTCAAACTGGCGCAGGAGGCAACTGGCACATGATTGCCGCGTTGCGGCGATCCATACACTGTGAGACAAACTCAGGGAAGTAAAACAGAATCAATAATTTGCAGACGTCCTTTTAAAAATCGTCATCAGCCATTTCAAACTTCCGTGTGGCTTGCGAGAAGCCAGCATCGACTGTCTCCAAAGAATTTTGTGCGGCGCGGCGACGCGAGGACGCTGGTGTGCCTAAAGTACCCAATCGCGTTTGAAAGAATTCACACCCAAGCAGGCGTCTCAGTCCGATCATTACCGCACAGAGATTTTCTCTGTGGAGGTACCCCCATGCCTAAGACCACCTGTGTGCGATTCATCCGCTACCGTGCCGTCCAAATGCTCGTTCTGGCGGTTCTCCTGTTTTCAACTCGCGAAGCTATTGCAGCCACGGACTGGAGTGGAATCCAGGCCGCGATGGGTACCGACGGGTACGTCTTCCCGGGAGATGTGCTGCGCTTCCAACTGTCCCGGCACGACCTGGCCATTTCGGTCGACGGAGTGCCCCTAGGGTATTACGCTTTTAACGCGGCAGTCGCGAATGGATTTGTCGCCTTCAAGCAAAAGCGCCTTAATGACTTTTTCGTCGACGGCGCTCTTCCCGCCCAGGAATCCGAGGTTTCGGCGCTTGAAGACTCACTGCTCGCGCATGGCCGGGCTATCCGCATCACAGCCGTCTACAGCCACGTCTCGAACATCTCCCCGAAGCTGACCTGGGTGCACTTTGAGGCGACAGGTCCGGGTGTCGATCTGGCAACCTTTCTGGTCACCGCGCTCGCGATCATCCATAACCCCCATCTCGGCGGAGTGTTTGTTCCAGGCACCAATTCCGTGTTTGACCCCAGCCTCCTTCCGGAACCGATCCTCGATCTGTTCAACGAAGGGTTAGTCGCTCAAGTGGATAACATCTTTGCGTTCTGGCTGCCGCGGCCCGATGAGTGCTCGATCACCCTAGATAGCCGAGTCAAGGCGCAGACCGGCCTTGGCGTCGGACAGACCTTCTACATCCAGGTAGACTTTTCAGGTGGCGCGGACATCACCATCAATGTCGACTTCGCTCTGCGCTCATACGAATTGCCCGCCGTGCAGTCGATCCTGCGATCCGGCGGCTTTACTCTTCCCTCCCTCAGCAACAACTACGTGAGCGACTCGCCCCGACTCCATTACCTTCATGCAACGGCATCCGGTCACGGAATCGTCATAGGCGCCACTCTCTTTAAGGCGATTCTGGTGATCGGGCGAGGCAGCGGCTGCGCCAATGCCAGCACTACCGGCGGCGGGAACGGCGACGGTGACCACGACGGCGACGACCATTAGCCATTCTTGCGATTTCTGATCATTGGCTTAAGAGAAGACGGATTCGTTGCCCCTTATCCCCGGGGTCGGTTCGAAACTCGTCCTCCGCCAGATTGATCATCAGATGCGCCTGGCGGTTGGGCAGGATGCGTTCCAGCCCGAGTGGAAAAGCCCCGTCGTGATGGTGGAACGACTTGATGAAGGGCTGAAGCGCGGGAGACAGCGGCCGGCCGGCAAGGTGAACCATGGGGGTCAGCATGGCATCGCCGGCACTTTGGCGGCCGGGTGCCGTCCCCGCTTTCCACTGCTTCCACATGGCGGCACATCCGGATGGACTTATCCTGAAGTGAACTCCATCCGTGCCCGACTTCGCCCAATCCGTGAAGCAGCAGGCCGACATCGTCAAGGTGATCGAGGGATATATCCGCCTGCGCAAAACCGGGGGGGTGAACTTCTCGGGGTTGTGCCCGTTCCATAAGGAAAAATCGCCGTCTTTCTCAGTGCACGCGGTGCGGCAGTTCTATCACTGCTTCGGCTGCGGCGTGTCGGGGGACGTGTTCTCCTTCGTCGGCAAGATCGAGAACGTGGGCTTCCCGGAGGCGGTGCGGATCGTGGCGCAGAAGTGCGGGATTCCCCTGCCCAAACGGGAGTTCTCTTCCCCCGAAGAAGCCGCGGAAGCACGCCTCAGGGGTAAGCTGCTGGAACTGCATGAGACGGCCGCGGCCTGGTTCGAGGAGAAGCTGCGCAGCCCGGAAGGGACCCTGGCGCGTGAGTATTTGGCTGGCCGAGGACTTGATCCAAAGGGAATAAAAGAATTCCATATCGGATATGCGCCCGACAGCTTCCATGCGCTCGAGGAGCGGCTCAGCAGCATAGCGGATCGTGAAACGCTGCGGGCCTCCGGCCTTTTCAGCTCCAAAGAGCATGAAGATGGAACCCAGAGCCCGCTCTACGACCGCTTTCGCAAGCGGGTCATGTTCCCGATTGCGAACGAGAGCGGGCGGGTGATCGCCTTTACCGCCCGGACCCTCGAGACCGGCGAGAAAGCCGGACCCAAATACATCAATTCCCCGGAGACGCCGCTCTACTCGAAGGGCCAGATGCTGTTCAACCTGGATAAGGCAAAAACAGCCATCAGGCAGGCAGGCTTCGCTCTGTTGGTGGAAGGGCAGATGGACTGCATCTCAGTCTTCCTGCGGGGGATTCAAAACGTGATCGCGACCAGCGGAACGGCCTTCACCGAGCAGCAGGTGGCGATCCTCAAACGCCACACCTCAAACGTAGTAGTCAACTTCGATCCGGACACAGCCGGGGCCAACGCTGCCGAAAAGTCGATTGCGCTGCTGACGGAGGAGGGATTCTCCATCCGGATTGTGACCCTGGATGGGGGGCTGGACCCCGACCGCTATGTTCGCGATCGGGGCGTGGAAGCCTATTTGCAGGCAGTGCGCGGGGCGCGCCCCCAGGCCGACTACCTGATCGAACGGGCGCGGCAGATGTTTCCGGGAGCGGGCGCGGACCAGAAGGTGAAGGCAATGAACTTTCTGCTTCCGCACGTCCGTCGAATGCCGGAGAAGCTGGCGAGGGACCAGTTTGCCGCTGACGCGGCGCAGAAACTCGGGATCGACTCTGCGGTCCTGCGCGAGGAACTGCGCCAGGCCGCCCTCAAGCGGCGCGACCGGATCGAAATGCGCGCAGCGGCGTTGACTGAAGTGGAAAAGG
Organism: Occallatibacter sp.; assembly: GCA_036489245.1. Taxonomy (GTDB): domain Bacteria; phylum Acidobacteriota; class Terriglobia; order Terriglobales; family Acidobacteriaceae; genus Telmatobacter. The sequence continues at coordinate 7,889 of DASXGD010000037.1, forward strand.
TGCTGCTGCGGGCCCTGGCCATCGTCGACCCCGACTACAAGCGGGCGCGCCGCCTGGCCGCCGACGCAATTGTTAAACAGCCGGCTTGGTTTCAGGACCTTCGCTCCTTCGAGGCCATGAAGGCCCTGGCCGGACGCCAGGCCGACGATCCGATGGCCGTCGTGGACGACCCGGCCCAGCAGGCGCTGTTGGCCGAAGCCTTGCTTGGTGAGACCCGCCCCCCTGAAGAGACCGAGGTCGCCAGTGCGATTCAACAGGTTCAGGAGCGGGCGATTGAGGGCCAGCTGCGCCAATTGCGCGCATCGATTGCGGAGGCGGAGCGCCGCGCGGATGTTGCGGAAATCGCTATTCTGATGAAGCAGAAAATGGAGTTGGACAACGCGCTGAGGCGGCTGCATCGGGACAACCACCCATAAAGTTCCAACCCATGCGGGCAGCAAGAATAGTCCCTAACTCTTATGAATGGCCGCCAGCGCGAGCTTCTCGGCAGACTCGAGAGCGTCAGCGGCTTTGACCTTTATGTCCGGCTGCACGCCCACTCCTTCCCAAACCGGCTTGGTCCCGGTGTTTGCGATCTGGCTTACCGGCGCGGCCGGTCTGCTGTGCGAAGCGCCGCTGGTGATCTCGCCAACAATCGTGGCTCGCTTCAGCTGCTTCAGATCGTAGGTAAAGTGCTCTGCTCCGGAAAACGTACGCGACGACGTGAGCACAAAGATCGGCTTATGCGCCAGCCTGCTTCCCGGGACGGGAGAGTCGGTCACCGACTCGGCCGCCGAATTCGCCCGCGGGTTATACCAGGCGACCGGGTGATCGAACAGCCAACCCGCCATCCAACGCACCATCTCCGGATATCCGCCGGTGCAGTCGCGCAGATCGAAAATCACCGCGTCGGTTTCGTTCAAATGCTGCATCACCGCCTCGGCAATCTCACGGCAAGACGCCGGATCGGGGAACCAGGCGAGTTTGACGTATCCGATGTTGCCCGGATGCAGTTCAAGCTTTTCGAAGGAGCACTTTTGCATCGCGTTGGCGCTCCGCATATGCTCCTCCATCTTTTCTGCCACGGTCTGAGCGTCGGGGTTGGTCTCGCTTCCAGCGGATGCGGCGCCCAAGCGGCCAATGGCGCCCGGGAACGGGTGGTAGGCGCCGGTGTGGTTCATCACAAAAATGAAAAGAGCGAGAGTGGCGGCCGCAAAGACGCCCCCCATCACAACCGAACCCTTCCGCAGGGGCTCTTCTTCGAGCGTGCGGAATGCGGGAAGCCCTGTCGCCGTCTGCCAGTCCCCCGTCGTCGCTGCCGGCGCGTTGGTATTCCTGTATGCCTGGGGGAGGCCTGACACGAGGTCGGCCAGCAGGTCGATCCAGAGGCGCACTCTCCGCCTTGCGCCTCGCTCATCGCGCAGCCGGTCCCGCAGCAGTTGGAGCGCTTCAGCCTGATAGAGCTGGCGAAAGCGCGCAGGGTAGAGACGGAACAGACAGGCAAATATCTTCTCAGACATATTCCCCCCGCAGGATCTTTTTGGCGCGGGCGATGCGCAAAATATCGGCCAGCTTTTCAGCTTCAGTGCGGGCGCCCTTTCTCCCGGCGGACGTCAGGCGGTATAAACGACGGCGATCTCTCTTCGTGTCCGCTCCGTCGCTCGCATCGCCGTGCTCCACTTCCTCTATGAATCCGTGCTCGAGCAGAGCCTGGATCGAACTGTATAGAGTTCCGGGGCCCAAGCGGACCTTGCCGGCGGTTTGCTCTTCCACCTGGCGCATGATCGCGTAGCCGTGAAGGTCGCCTTCGGCGAGCGACAGCAGGACCTGGAACGCCGCGGCGGGAAGTGGATCAAGCTTGCGTTTCGGCATCTTTACTCCGAAGATCGATATATCGATAAACGAATCTATGCCCGACTTGCAGGCTTGTCAAGCACTGAGCCGGTCGTCCGCTGTTTTCAGTGGAGATTCTGCGCCTAAACCGCATGCCGGTGCGTCTCATATTCAGGAGCACAAACGGCGAATCTGCTGATTTGACGGCTGCTCGGTGGCGCTCCAGGACAAAAACGAGGCTCATCCCCGGAAATGCTGCTGGCATTCACGGGTGGGATTCTGGTATTCTGTTGATCTCTGTGAGGATGCGCGCCCCCTTATGCCCCACACATGAGCTTCGGCTCGCGGGCAACCAGGAGAAACCTGAAGCGCGAACATCCTGTTCCGAGCAACGACTTGAGACCGCCGTCCTTTTGAGGATGCGGCAGGTGCGTCACGCGTGCAGATCGGGAACTGCGCTCTTTTGACGTTTTCCTGCGCCTTGGTGCGCTTGGGAACTGGAGGCTGCAAAAACCGTTTGCCCCACCAGCGCATCATCCCAGAAGCAATGAGCGGGTTTGATGGAATTACCGGGAAAGCTGAAAAAGCGATAAGCCACAGCAGAGCCGGACGGGCCTGGTCGCCCAGGAAAACGACCCAGAGAGCAGGGATAACTTGGCTATTGACGACAAATTTGAAGACGACATTACTAACCTGATCGACGCCGGGAAGGAGAAGGGATACCTGACCTACGGCGACGTCAACGACATGATGCCGGAGGAGATGACCTCCGCGGACGACATCGACGATCTGATCACGACCATCGGCACCCAGGGCATCGACCTTCTCGACGGCCCGAAATTCGGCGCCGACAAGGATTTTGAGCTCGAAGAGGGCGAAGACGTCGAGCTCGACCTGACCCCCGGAACGCTCGAGAAGACCAACGACCCCGTCCGCATGTACCTGCGCGAGATGGGCACCGTGCCGCTTCTCACGCGCGAGGGCGAAGTTGAAATCGCGAAGCGGATCGAGCGCGGCCAGATGCGCGTGCTGAAAGCCATTTCGCGCTCCCCCATCGTGATCCGCGAGATCGTGGCCCTCGGCGAAGACCTCAAGCGCGGCGTGCGCAACGTAAAAGAGGTCGTGATCTTCGACGAGGAAGAACTCACCGAAGACGTGGTTCAGGCGCGCGTGCGGGCAACGGTAGCGCGCATCGACGCGCTGGTGAAGCACCAGAAGAAGATTGCCCAGTTCGACGAAAAGGCCCAGACGCCGGCGGTCAAGGCAAAGGCGAAGGAGTCCCGCCACCTCCGCTGGCTCATTGCCCGCGAGAAGGTCTTTATCTCGCGCATTGTGCGCGAACTGAAGTACACGGGCATGGAACGCAAGCGGCTGCTCGACAAGGTCAACAAGACCGTCGACACCATGCGCACGCTCGAACGGCAGATCCGCTCGCTGGACCAGAAGTTCGACGCCTCCAAAAGCGAGGAACTGAAAAAGGAATACCGCCGCCAGCAGAAGAACTGCCGCATCGATCTGGAAAAAATCGAAGCCGATGCGGGCGTGTCGATCGCCGAGCTCAAGCGCACCCAGCGCGAGATGATCCAGGGCGACATGGACGCCGAACAGGCCAAGCGGGAGCTGATCGAAGCCAACCTGCGCCTGGTCGTCTCCATCGCCAAGAAGTACACCAACCGCGGCCTCCAGTTCCTCGACCTCATTCAGGAAGGCAACATCGGCCTGATGAAGGCGGTGGACAAGTTCGAATACCGGCGCGGTTACAAGTTCTCGACCTATGCCACGTGGTGGATTCGCCAGGCAATTACACGCGCGATCGCCGACCAGGCGCGCACCATCCGC
>DASXGD010000165.1:0-19088 GCA_036489245.1 Occallatibacter sp.
GCGGTCGCCTTGGCGCAACGGGAAGACGATGCGCTGATAGAGTGCATCCGCCCCCTGCGCGTTGACCAAACCCACTCTTCGCAACAGTTCGAAGGAGTAACCTTGCGCTGTGAGATAGCGGCGCAGACTCCCGCCGGGCGCATAGCCGATGCCCAACTCCTTGATCAGGTGCCGATCCTGCAGCCCGCGCCGGCGCAGATAGAGCACTGCCTCAGGGTTCTGATCGAGTTGTCGCTGATAGAAAGCGGCGGCAAGCTCAAGCACAGCGGCGGAGTCAACCGCGGGCGCTCGAGGTTGCTCAAGACAAGCCAGGCTCTGGCGGAAAGACACGCCGCGGGATAACTCGACAAAGCGAATCAGATCTCCGCCCCGGCCGCAGCCGTGGCAGTAGAAGACGTTCTTGCGCGTGTTGACATAGAACGAGGGCCGGGACTCTTCATGAAGCGGACAGAGTCCAACAACCTCGGATCGACCCGCAGGTGATCCCTTCCAGTTGTGCTGCCGCAGATACTCCAGAAGCGGCAGTCGCCGCTTGAGTGTTTCGACGTCTTCGCCCACAGCGCCTTTTTCGCCTCCGGAGCCCAGCGTAGGAGCAGACTGCCGATGTTCCAAGGCAAGGATGGTGGGTGAAGAACTTTTTCTCACAGACGCAACGGTCCGAGTGTCTCGAGGACCGGAGCGATCCAGCGATGAACCGCCGCCTCGTCTTGCGGCTGTTTTGCAAGTGCCAGCCACTGGGCCACTCGGGCGACGGTCTGGCGGACGAAGGAATGGGCTGGCTGGGATCGATCAAGGCCGGCCGACCAGCGGCGAACCGTGGAAGGATCCGGCTGGCAGTCGGAGTCCTTAAACTTCGGCACCGCCTTTTCCCACGAACAGTGCTCCACAAAGCGCCGAAGCCATGCCTGACAGCGTGCCGGCAGGCTGTAATGCGTGTAAGGAAGCGAAAACACCGGCAAAAAAGTAAAAGTCCTTCCGCACCTCACGCAGAGGCCCCGGCGAATCCCGATCCAGTCATGATGCTCGTCGTGCGCCTGCTTGCGGCGACGCCCGTGACCGATGATCGAATCGCTGTCACAAACCGGACAATGGCGTAAGATGATTTCGTCCGAGTCTTCCGCCCAGCCGGTTCGAAGCTTGTCCGGCGGGACGCGGACTGGGACAAAGAGGATCGTTACCTCACACGGGTTCCGCTTCCGGCTCTGATCCGCCAAGATGCTGGCAGGAAGCGGGGCCCCGCCTCCTGAAGAAAACTCCAACTAAAAGAAAATATAACTTCATACTGCCAGCCGCTATGATCGCGTGCTCCAGCTTATTGGCCGCTTATCTCCGCCAATCCACTCATGCAGAACGGCGGATCGAGACATCTCCCATTTCTGCTCTCCCCGGTCGATCGCCAAACCAGGCCTCTGCCCGGTCTGCTCGCCCCGTCCGCCCCGATGGTCTAGAATGCACCGGGAGCAGTCTAATCATCTTGTGAGGAATCGTTGATGCGACTTTTCAGCCTTTTTTCGTTCTTTGCTTTGGCAGCTTCCGTGGTTCCAGCCCAGACCACCGCCCGCTGGGACTACTACGGCAAAACCGGCCCGCTCGGATGGGGCAAGCTTGACCCGGCTTACAGGGCCTGTTCCGAAGGCAAGGAACAGTCCCCCATCGATATTCGCGGTGCACACCTGAATCGCGCGCTGCCGCCCATCGAATTTCACTACATAGGCACGTCGGTTCAAGTGGAAAACGATGGCCACACCATCGAAATCCACGTAAAACCCGGCAGCTACATCACCGTCAACGGAGTACGCTACGACCTGCAGCAGTTTCATTTCCACCACCCCAGCGAAGAGGCGGTCAACGGCAAGCTCACCGACATGAGTGCCCACCTGGTGCACAAAAGCGCGGATGGAAAGCTGGCTATCGTCGCTGTCCGGCTCAGCGAAGACCGGGGCGACGCCAATGCTGTTCTGGCTTCGCTGTGGGAACACCTTCCTGCCACACCAGGGAAGAGCGAAGAAGTCACCGACATGATCAGTCCTGCCGGCCTGCTGCCGAGCGATCACGGCTATTGGACTTACGAGGGTTCGCTCACCACTCCACCCTGCTCCGAGGGTGTCCGATGGTTCGTTCTCGAACAGACTATTAGCATCAGCCGGTCCCAGTTGCAGGCCTTCGCGAAGTTCTACAAGATCGATTCGCGCCCGCTTCAGGACACGCACGGCAGGCGCATCGAGGCCAACGAGTAGCCCTCGCGCTCTGCATGTGTTCTCAGTGGCGCCAGGTAAGGCGGTCTCCATTGAGAAGAAGGACCTGGCGGGCGGCCTCCGCATCGTGCGGAAAATTCACCCGCGCATACCCGCCGCCAACGAGTGGTCGCTCCATCGACACCGTTGCCAGCGCACCATTCGCCTCGCTCTCCGGCAGCCTTCCAATCAGCGATCCGACCGTGGTGCCAAGTGGGTGATACAAGCGGCGGCCATTCACCCAGACCGACATCAGCACGCTCACCGCCGAATCTTTGTCAAAGAACAGGCATGCGAGCCTGGACGAAGAGGACGGCGGGCACTCGGTTAGCGTTCCCGCCACGATCTTGTCCGAGGCCTCCCATATTTCGACTGGTTCGGTCGACCCAAGCAAGACCGGAAACCTGCGCGTATTGTCATCTCTCAGCGTTAACACCATCACCCTGAGCGAAGAGCTTGCGGCAAAACGGTTGAGCATCGCATGAGGCGAAACCGCTTCGTGATCGAGCGTCTTTCCCAGCCCGCGGCTCACGGAACCGCCCAGGCGGAGGGCGGAGCCCGATGGCGGTCGTTCAACGACTTTGAGGCGCTCAGTAAACTCATCCGCGGGGCCGGCTGGAACACTCGTTCCCGCCTTGGTTCGAAAGGCTGCTCGTTCAATCACCAGCTGCATCCCCGGAACCAGGTCTACGAAGCCTGATCGCCCCAGGGAGTAGCTGTAGAGCAGTTGTTCGGACGCGGGCACAGGTATTGCCTCCGCGATCTGTCGCAGAATCTCCTGGGGACTATCACCCTTCGGAAAGCACCCCGACCGCTGAAGAGTCAGCACCTCGTGCGCGAAGCGCATCCATTCCGACTCCAGGTCGAAGCTGTCGCCGCGGTGCTCCCACCCATGCACATTGAGCGAAGTGACCACCCAGAGTCTTGGGTTGGAGGATGTTTCCGGGGCCAGGGAAAATAAGTCCCCCTTGACCGTGCAGTTCACTCCCTGCAACGGTTTTGTCGGAGTTCCCTTTCCGGCAAATTCGATTTGATATTTTTGAAAGTCGTTGTCCGGTGTACTCGGCGAGCCTGACGGGACCATGATGGCAAAGTCGGCGGGCCCTTCCAGCGAGAAGGCTCGTTTGTCCAGGATCACTTTGTGCATGCAGCCAGTGGAGGAGAGCGTCAAAAAGAAGATGAGAAGATTGATGATGCCGCCCGCCTTGACTCGGCCGATCCAGTGTTTGAACTCTTGGCGCTCATGGTTTGACCCTTCCATCTTCAGCTTAGACACCAGATACAGCCCGAGTGTTCCCCTCGAGCACATGCGGCCTGCGGAATTTCGCCGCGGGTTTGCAGCTAATCCAGTTGGGGCGCGGGCTTGGCGAGCAGAACACCAAGAGCGCAGCTTGCCATGCGGGCCAGTTCCCCGTCGGCGCGACTGGTAAGAACGATCGGGACCTTGGCCCCGACGACGACCCCGGCGGCAAGGGCCCCGGCCAGGTATTGCAGCTCCTTGAAAAGAATATTGCCGGCTTCGAGATTGGGCACCATCAGCAGATCCACGTCTCCCGCTACGGGCGAGTCGATCTTCTTGATCCGCGCGGCATCGCTTGAAATCGCATTGTCAAATGCAAGCGGACCATCCACGACAGCGCCGGTAATCTGTCCACGGTCAACCATCTTGCACAGGGCGGCGGCATCCAGTGTGGACGGGATGGCCGGGTTGACTGACTCGACCGCCGACAGGATCGCTACCTTCGGATCTGCGACTTCAAGCTTCAAAAGCATGTCGATCGCATTCTGCAAAATGTCGATCTTCGTGGCCAGGTCTGGCTGGATGTTGATGGCGGCATCGGTTACGAAGAGGACCTTGTGATACATGGGAACATCCAGCGCGAATACGTGGCTGATGCGCCGCCCGGTGCGCATGCCCCCCTCCCGCGAGACGACGGCGCCCATCAGCTCGTCGGTGTGCAGGGAACCCTTCATGAGCATTTGCACTTCGCCCTTGCGAGCCAGCTCCACCGCGCGCAGCGCAGCTGAACGGCTGTCGGGGATGTCAACAACCTGGACTGTTTCCAAATCGAGCTGCAGGTTTTTCGCGAGGCTCCGGATCTGGTCTTCTGAACCGACCAGGACCGGCACGATCACCTTGTCCTTGAATGCCTGCAGCGCGCCTCCAAGAGACACCTCATCGTTGGGCCACACAATCGCCGTTTTTACCGCCGGTTTCGAGGTGGCGCGCGCAATTAAGCCCTGGTAGCGGCGGTAGGGATTATTCACAATCAGCCGGGGCACGGGCAGGGTCGACCAGCGCAGCTTCTGCAGAGGAGCAATGAGCTGGGCCGTGCCGTTAAAGATGGGCACTCCGTTCCCGTTGTGCGCCTCGCAATCGAAGATGACAAGCTTGCTGGCGTCGTCTTTCGCTGTAACCCGCACTTTGACGACGATGCGGTCGCCAACCCGAATGCGGTTGTGGAACGACAGCGAGATATTCGTCAGAGTGACCCCGGGCCCCGGAATATTCATGCTGAAAAGTCCTGAAACCAGCGAGGCGCACCACATGTTTGGCCCCGTCGGGGGTATGCCGCCGGCGCGCTCAATGATTTCCTCCGGTTTCAGAACGGAGTTGAATCCCGAGATCGACGCGAAGGCCATCGCGTCGTCCATGGTCAGAACATGTTCGGTTCCGGCACTGTCGCCGATCGCGATCTCGTCGAACGTCTTGCTTTCGATAAATCCCAGATTCATGGAAGTCCTCTCTGCTGTTCAAACGCCGATCCATGCGCCTCGCACGACAAAAAACGATTGCGGGCTCTGAATCGATTCCAGATGGATGGCGCCACTCTAGTGTCCTGAGTCTAAAGTTCGCACCACAAAAAATGCTGTCATCCTGAGCGAACGGGGCCCCAAGCGCATTTCAGCTTGGGGGTGGTGAGTCGAAAGCCTGCCCTGAGCGAAGATCGCGACAGTGATCGTAGTCGAACGGGGACCTGCTTTTCCCGACTTCAATTAATGAAACGAATTTCGGACTCAATACACTAGCACATGTCCCTGGGGTAAGCGGGGCTCTGATCGCCGCATTGACCTGAGAGCAGCTTCTCAGCATTCCTGAAACGCTTAGCGCTCCAACGGCATGAATTGAAGGGTAAGACCTTGATCGCCGGGCAGAACTGAAACCGTGACTCCCGTCAGGTCCCGCACCAGGTAGTCGGCGCATTCCAGGTGTTCGGCTTCGTGCGAGAACGTGGTCGCCACGACGATGCACTCCGCGGCGCAACCCGACGCGACGCCCGAAGCCGAATCCTCAAACACCACGCACTCCTCCGGCGAGAATCCCAGCAGCGAGGCTCCGGCAAGGTACGGCGCCGGATCGGGCTTGCCCGCCTCCACCGTTTCGGCCGTCACCAGCCGCTCCGGCAGGCTAAACCCCGACGCCGCCAGCCGCATGCGGGCCAGCCGTTCCGTCGCGCTCGTGACCACCGTCCATCGTTCCCCGGGCAGGGCGGCAATCAGTTCCTTCACGCCGGGAAGGACCATAATACCCTCGCCATCGGCGAGTTCGATGTCCTCGATCAGCTTCAGTTCCCCGGCGGGGTCGAGATCGGGCCGCAACAGTGCCACGCTTTCGATCGCCCGCCGCCCGTGGATAAAGCTCAGGGCGTAGGCCGGATCGACACCGCGCATGGTTGCCCATTTCGTCCAGCTGCGCTCCACCGAGCCCAGAGACGAAATAAGAATGCCATCCATGTCGAAGAGAATGCCTTTGCAGCGGACCAGAACTTGGGAAGAGGCAATCGACGAAGCCATGGCTCCATTGTAGCCGTCACTCAAATCAGTCCTATCGTCTTGCGGCGCGGTCTTCCAGCGAAGATCCGAAGCTGACCGTGGGCGGATCGCCAAATACCGCCGAGCCCGCGACAGCCAGCTTGTGGACCCCGCGCTCCACCTGGTTCTGCTTGAGCGTTATGGCGCCGTTCGCGATCTCCGCATCTGCGGTCCAGCGGTCGAACCGGCTCAGCACCGGCGGGAATTCGATGTCGTTGGCCTCGGATACCGATCCGTGCCGCCAGTCGAAGTGAAGCGTCCCCTTGGCGCTCGTGCCCAGATCCTCTGCCGTAAACCCGGTGAGCTCGATCTGCCCGGTACCCTCCAACCCGTTGCCCGCCCAGGTCATACCGAGCAACTGCCCCGCCCCGGCGGCATTCAGCCCGGTAAAGCTGCCGGCAAGCTTGTACACAGGCTTGGCTCCGGGAGTGACGCTGCCTGTGGCGTGAATCCGCCCCCCCAGTAAGTCCGCGTCGAGAGTCGTAATCTCCGTTGCCGCGGCCCCAATGCGGAGGCTCGCCGCGGCGTCATTCAACGTAACCGGACCCAGCGTCAGCTCGCCCGCCTGCACCGTTCCCTCTAATTCCGGCCACCCTGGCGCGTTGTCAGACCGCAGTCGCGCCAGCAGGTTCGAAAGCAGCGTGTCGGACTGCCGCGCGCCCAGAATGGCCGCCTCGAGCGCAGCCGAATCCAGAGACTCGAATCGGACCCCGAATGTGGGCGGGCAGGATGATTCCGGATCGCAGCTGGCGGGGAGTTGAAACATGGCCGTTCCCCAAACCGGGCCGTAGCGAAACTCGACCGGATCCCATCGCTCGCCCGCATTGTCCACCCGCAGTGTCGCCGCCGTAATCTGAACCGGGTTGGCAAGAAAATCCGCCTTCCACGTCGCCGCACGAAGAGTCACCGTTCCGCTCATGCGGTCCGACCCGCCCGCCACGGGCGCCGGAGAACTCTTCTCCGCCCCCCCCGTGGAACCGGCGCTCGCCGAACCGGCGCTCGCCGTTGATAGCGGCGCCTCGAGCGGCGGCGGCGGGGGAAGCCACGGCCCATCCGCGCTGAGATCGATCAAAGCCGGTTGGCCATTCACGTTGTCCAGCAGCGAAACGTTGGGAATCCCTCCCAGGCGCGCCATCTCCCGCAGCCGTGGCAAAGCAGCCGGGCCGCGTACGCCAAGTTGATAGTCCGACAGCGATAATCGCGCCGTGACGTTCAGCGGCAGCGGCGCCCCCGCGGGAATCGCCGCCGTAGCCATCAAGGCTGGAGCCGTTCCGGCGGCTGGCTCGATCGTCATCTTCGCCACCTGGATAGGCTTGCTCAGCCCGTCTCCGGTGATGCGAAGGCCGGCCACGCTGATCGCGCCCGACAGCGGGCCTGCCGGCACCGCATGCAGCTTCGACGTTCGCGCGTTCGTCCCTTTCCGCGGAGTCTGTCCCGTCGCTCGAGGCGGGATGGCTCCCGTCGATGCCGCGTAGCTAATCTGGCCGCTCATGGTCCCCGCCGCCTGCAGGCTCGGATCAAGGCCGCGGCGCAAGGTGCGCAACGCATCCAGCGCGATCTGCACTGGAACCCGATCCAGTTCGAGCGAGAGTTGCGGCTCCCCGGCCTGCCCCGGTACCCCTTCCCTGAGCCGGGCGCGGCCGTCGCCCACCGGCGAATCGCATAGCACCTTCTCCAGGCCGCGCGTCGAATAGTGATACACAAAACCGCACGAAGCATCGAAATCGATCGCCGATGCCGGGGCAAATTCGGCCCGATGGACTCCCGTTGCGCGCAGACGAGCCTTGACTTGCGCCGCTTCCGCGGTTCCATCGAGGTGAAGTTCGCCGGTGAGGTCGCCGCGCCAGCCCTCATCCGATCCCAGCACCAGGCGGGATAACTGGCCTAACTGCGCCTCTCTCCAGTCCAGATCGATATGGACCGGCATCTGGTGCAGTTCGGGCGCTCGGCGCAGGCTGGCCTCGAGCCGCACCGTTCCCGTGTCCGGCAGGCCGAGACTGACATCGGTCCGGGCAGGCTGCCCTCGCAGCCTCACCCGCCATACCCCGGGCGACTCCTGCCAAAACGAGAGATCGGCATTCACCAGCGAGTACGGAAGCTTTTCCACCCCGTTCTTCACGTTGACACGCGAATTCGTGGCTTCGAGATACGGGAATGGAATGGTCCGCGCGCCCGCAGAGCCGGTTACGCCCCCAGCCGCCGAGCGGAAGAACGGATCCATATTCCAGCGCCCGGCGCCCGTGCGCACCAGGTTCAGGCTGGCCTCATCCACGCTGATCCGGCTGATCTCGAGCCCGCCGCGCCATAGCGGAAGTAGCCGGATCGACGCCGTCACCGTGTTGGCATAGAGGACTGGCTCGGCGCCATAGGCCGGATCCTCTTCGACCACCAGGTCGGTCAGCACGAAGCTCGGCCGCGGCAGGATGCGTAGTTCAACCGACGAAAGCCGCACGGGCCGCCCGATCGAGGCCGCCAGAACCTGCGAAATCCGATTCTTGTACCGGCTGATGCTGACGTACGGGGGAACAATGAGCAGGGCAATAATCAACGCTACCGCCGACAACGCCACCCAGACTCTCGTCCGCTTTCCTCGCCGGCCTTGCGCCTCAACCGTCATCTTTCTCAATGCTATTCGGTCACGCGCCCCAGTCAATGAATGAGTTTTAGAGTGCGGGTCCACCGCGTGTCGGTGAAGAAGTGCAGCACCACGTGACCCAGCCATGCCACCTTGCTGGCAACGCCGGTTTCTTCATACTGGTGTTCCGGGGTTATGAACGACCAGTAGTTAAACAGCGGTCTCCCCACGATATTCTCGCGTGGCACGAAGCCCCAGTAGCGCGAATCCAGGCTGTCGTGGCGATGGTCTCCCATCATGAAATACTTCCCCGCAGGCACCACGAGATCCCCATCCACCAGGTGGTTGGGGAAATCCACGGCCCACGCCTCCGGCGTTGCGCCTGGCTGCGGGTACGGCGGCACCGCCGGAAACTCATCCAGAAACTCCTGGTGGTCGTCGGGCGTTGCGGGTTCGGCAAACGGCTGAGGCTGAGCCACGCCGTTCAGGATCACGATGCCGTTGTGGAGGTGAATGTGGTCGCCCGGAAGGCCGATCAGGCGCTTCACCAGGAACAGGTCCGGCTCGCCGGGCTTGAGAAAGACCACCACGTCGTTGTGGCGCGGCTCACGGTAGTGCACCAGCGGCATCCATAGGGTCGGAGGCGCAAGCGTGATCCGATCCACCACCAGGTGGTCGCCCACAAGCAGCGTCTTTTCCATCGAGCCCGAAGGGATGACAAAATTCTGGCCGAGAAACGTGAGGATGAAAAGACCAACCACCAACACCGAACAGATGCTGGCGACCGCCTCAAACGGAGTCTCTTCCACTTTCTTTTCGGCCGAGGTCTGGACCGGCTGTTCTTGTGCCGTCGTATTGGTATTCGTCATCCTGAAGCTCGTATCCTGGGGCTCGTGTCTTGAAGCTCGTAATCTGGATCTCGTTGTGATCTGCGATACGCCGCGCGCGCGCTGAATGTTCCCCGCCGGAAGGGGAACGACGCGATACTCAAGCTTTTCAAATCAATGAATTACGTGAAAGATGCGCTTCCACCGCGCAAACCCCGCCAATCGCGCCGAAAGTTCTCTGTCGTGTCCGAGTCTATCATCCGGGGCTGTTTGCACATCGGTCGACGAAGGCCGCCTGAGGGAGAAGTAGATCACCAGCGGCCGGGCCACAATCGCCTCCCGCGGGACAAACCCCCAGAAGCGGGAATCCTTGCTGTGATTGCGATTGTCGCCGAGCATAAAATACTCGCCCCTGGGCACAATCAGCTCGCCGTTATTCGTAAGGCTCTGCAACTGCCGCCACCAGTCCGGATCGACATTCGGATCGGTGTACACGTTCCCTGGAAAATTGTCGCGAAACTCGTTGGGAGCGGCCGGCTCGTAAGCTGCGTACGGCTCCGACAGATACTCCCCATTCACCGTCACCCGGCCGTCCTCGATCCGTATGCGATCCCCGGGGATGCCCACCACCCGCTTGACCAGGTACGGCGGTTGCGCATGGTGGAAAACGACGATATCCCCGCGCTCCACATCCCGGTAGGGCATCAGCCACCGGCTCAGGCTTCCCAGCCTCCCGGCGGGCGCGAAGATCTGCTTGTTCACCAGCAGAAAATCGCCCACCAGCAAGGTATGCTCCATGCTCTCCGACGGAATCAGGAACGGCTGGAGCACAAACGTCAGAAGGAAAAATGCCACCACGACCGTCCGCAGCAGGGAAGCAGCCGCCTCGGGCAGGGTGGGCAAATGTAAATGGATTCGTCCGGCGGAATGCGGGACCGCCCTGGGGATCGCGCGCAATGAATGGTTCGGCGATTCGGTCTGAACCTGCTGCTCCGGTGGCTGATCCGGAGCAGGGTGCGGGATTTGGCCGGCGATCTGGACGGGGATGCTCATTGCGCCGCCTGCTCCTCCTCCGTCGGGGTCCCCGCGGACAGGTCTTCGTCCGGGGGGTGGTCCATCGGGCCTGCCACGGACAGGTCTTCGTCCGGGGGATGGAGAACTTTTATTGTATCGTTTGGCCCGATTTCGTCTTCAACCGTCGCTCCTGCCGCAAGGCGTGCCAACGCCCGCCGCGCCGCATCCTGCTCGGCGTCCTTTTTGGTGCTTCCCAGGCCCCGCGCCAGCGATTTGCCCGGAGCGCCGTCCCCCGCCTTCAATCGAACCTCCACCAGAAACCGCTTGCGATGATCGGGGCCGCTTTCGCTCTTGATTTTGTACACGGGGGCGCCCCCGCCGATCGCCTGAAGACGTTCCTGCAGAGCCGATTTGTAGTTGCCCAGCGCAGCTCCGGACCGCAGATCCCGCGCCAGTTGCTCGGCCGCCTCTCCCATCACGTGACGGCGCACAAGCACGCGCACCGGCTCCAAACCGCCGTCGAGGAACATCGCGCCGATCACGGCCTCCATGGTGTTCGAAAGCACCGTGCTTTTGTGGCGGAGCCCGCCGCGGTCTTCGCCCCGGCTGAGCCGCAGATAGCGCCCCAGTTCGAGCGACCCCGCCACCTCCGCCATGTGCTGCCGGCTCACCAGTTGGGCGCGCACCCGCGTCAATTCGCCTTCCTGCCAGTCCGGGTACAGCAGAAACATCGCCTCGGCCACCACCAGGCCCAGCACCGCGTCCCCTAAAAATTCGAGACGCTCGTTATCGCCCCCGCTTCCGTCGTCCTCGATCCCTTCGACGATTCGTTCGTTGGCCAGCGATCGGTGCGTCAGCGCGCGCAGCAACAGCTCGGGATTGGCAAAGCCATATCCCAGGGCTGTTTCCAATTCACCTGGAACTGCCGGCATGCGCGAAATTCCCCTCCCCCTGTATTAGACGCTCCGGCGTTCGCCCGCGGCGCAACCCGGGAGCCTTTCATTGCGGCTTTGATTGAGGGTTTTGCTGGGCCTGGCCGGGTTTGCTCGCTGGCGGAGCCGTCTCATCCTCGGCATCGTCCTCATCGCAGCTGTGCCCCTTGACGGCATACGCCACTTTGACCCCGTGTTCGGCCGCCAGCCGCGTATCCTGCTGTCCGTCCCGGTCCTCCAGGGCCAGCTTGTACTCCGCCACCGCCTGGTCGCGCTTGCATTCCAGGTCAAACATGCGGCCGAGATAGATGTGCGACCACGCCAACAGGCGCGGCTCCTTCGTGGTTTTAAGGGTGGACTGGAACCGGTTGACTGCCTCCTCTGGGTGGCCGGTCATGATCGCCGCCCGCGCCAGGATGAAATTGGCGCGAGCGCTGTCGGCCGCCGACGACAGCGTGTCGGGCTGCGAGGCCAGCGCCTGCCGCGCCAGCGCGCTCGCTCCGGGCACATCCCCCGCCCCTAGCTTGGCCTCCGCCAGGTCCAGGCCTTCAAGCTTGCGCGGCTTGGTGCGTTCCAGAACGTCCTCATCCGCCTGCTTGTCAAAATCGATCTGCCGGGCCCGGTGCACCTGCTGATCCACATCGATGCTGTACACCATTTCCCCGATCGAATCGCGCAGGCTGGCCGGGTCTTTTTCAAACTGCAGCATCTGTTCGTAGAAATACTGGGTCAGTACGAATCCTTGCGTCATGTCGTGGCGCACCATCGCCACCCGCACCGCCTCCATCTTCTGCTGCGTGGCCTGCCGTTCGCGCTCGTATTTGGGCAGGTCCGATCGCTCCACCCCCGCCGGAATCTTGTATGGCGCGATCCCGGTGTCCATGGTCCGCGCTTCGATCGCCTTGATCAGGCATTCAATCGTCAGCGCCACCGAATCGGACCTCAACCGAAACGGGAGCGGAGCGTCGCGAACCTCCTTGAGAATGGGCTGCATCCGGTCGATGGCGTTGGCCCGCGCGAACAGCAGCGGTTCAATCATGTAATGCAAATAGGTATGCCGCACATCGTTCATGCGGATCTGTCCGTTCGCCGGCGACACCACCACCACATAGTCCGCCCCATAGATGCGCGCATTGGTCGCGCGTGGCGAGAGCATCGGCTCCAGAACCACCACGAATCGCCGCGCCACATAGCTTTCGAACGGCATCTTCAGGTAGAGATTGGTATCGTAGATCGTCTTGTACAGCGGGTCATGAAGCTTCGCCATTTCCTCGTCGTAGGTGTGGTGCACTCCCAGCCACGTCCCGTGCAAATCGACGGCGGAAATAAAGTCCTTCAGCAACGGCAGAAGCTCCACCACCTGGGTTGAATCGGGAGGCATCTCCACCAGTTCCACCGAGGTCTCAAGCTCCGGCGGCGGCGTCAGGTAAAGCGCCAGCGAAATATACTGCCCGACATCCTTCTCCGTGCCCGTCATGCGATGCTGCGCAATGTAGAGGCACATCCTGTCGCGGGACTTGCGCGCATCCTCGCTGCGCGCCAAGGCCTGGTTCATCTCCTCCCGCACCCGCTTCCGCACCGCCGCGCTTTCGTCCAGACCCTCGTCGTAGCCGCACGCGTTGAGAGCCGAAGCCATCAGGAACACAGGCTCCGAGCTGACCAGGGAGATGGTAGGCCCACCCGGATCCACCAGCGACGGCGCCTTTTCTTGTGGAGTGGGACCCGACGACGAGGACGAACTTTGCTGCGGGTTCGAGGACGACTGGGACTGCGCTGCGGTCCGGAGATTGATGCTGAAGCACACCGCGCCCAGCACCAGAAAAGCAAATCGAAGCTTGCAAAACGGCATCAAGAAGACCCTGCCTGAAGTCTAGTTAAAGTCAGGGAATTATTCTAGGCTCCCCTGATCCGCCCGCGGTTGCCTAGGCGGACACCACCCGGGTGGGCCCGGGGCGGCAAGACCTCTAGGAGTTTTGCCAGTAGATGCGTGATTCCGTGGACACTATCCTTCTCATCAAGCTTTGCCGGCCCAGCCTGGCCGGCGTTCATCTTGAACGGGTTCAGCCTTCCACATGGCGTAGGACCGATCGACAGGTCGCAGCGAGGTGCAGGATGCCGCAGAATCTCCGACTTTCCAATGATCTAACCCGTATTGTGCTCGGGGTGCTGTTCATCGGCGCGCTGATCACCTTCACTGCCTGGATCATGCGTCCCTTTCTGTCCGCGTTGCTTTGGGGCACCATGATCGTGATTTCGACGTGGCCGGTGCTGCTCAGCCTGCAGGCAAAACTGGGGGGACGCCGCGGTCTTGCTACGACGGTCTTGACCGTCGCTCTCCTGCTCGTCCTTCTGGTTCCGTTAAGCCTGTCGGTCAGCGCGCTGATCGGCAACATCGACAGCGTCGTAGCTTGGGTGAAGGCCCTGGCCAACTTAAAGGTGCCTCCACCTCCCTACTGGGTGGCACACATACCAATCCGGGGCCCGAAGTTATCCGCCGAATGGCAACAGATTTCCGATGGAGGTCCCGCCGCGCTTTCATCCAAGCTGGTGCCATATGCGGGCCGCTTTGTGGGATTTTTCGCCAGGCAGGTCGGCGGCATGGGCGCGCTGATCGGGCAGTTTTTGCTCACCGTGATCATCTCTGCCATTCTTTACTCGACCGGGGAAACGGCCGCATCGGGAGTTCGTCGGTTCTTTTACCGCCTGGCTGGGGCAAACGGCGAGCGGGCGGCCGTCCTGGCGGCCGGCACGATCCGGGGCGTCGCCATCGGAGTGGTGGTGACCGCTGTCATTCAGACACTCATTGCCGGGATTGGACTTGTGGTTTGTTCAGTTCCTGCTGCCGCGTTCCTCACCGCCGCATGCCTGATGCTGTGCATCGCGCAGCTTGGACCGATGTTGGTCATGATTCCCGTTGTGATATGGAAGTTTTCTACCGGCGACATTCTCTGGGGATCTGTCCTGCTGGTCTTTGCGCTGGTCGCCGGGACCATTGACAACTTTATCCGGCCGATTCTTATCCGCAAGGGGGCCGACCTGCCGCTCCTGCTGATCTTCGCCGGCGTGATCGGCGGCATCGTCAGCTTCGGGATCATGGGGATTTTCGTCGGCCCCGTGGTGCTGGCTGTCACCTATGCCTTGATCAAGGAATGGGTGGAAGATAAACCTCCAGTGGAGGACCAGCCGGTCACAGACATCGCCGCAGAGGTACCCTCACCCGTATAGGACAAATAGAAGTTGTGATTCTCACCCGGCTCCGATTGGCCGCTCTTCTCAGCCGAGCGAATCGAAGGAATGACCAGGGTGTCCCCCTTACCCGGACTCCATTCGATATGGGACAATGTCTTGCCTGCAAATGGATTCGCTCCATAATTGAGCTTGTCATCTGAGCGAAAACTGAGCTTGTCATCCTGAGCGAAGTCCGCCGCGGCGGACGAAGTCGAAGGACCTGCGGTTCGGGGGCGGGGTTTTTGAAACGAATTTCGGGGACACCCGACTAAGCAATCCCGAAAATGACAGTTGAATTACCGGCCCATCGGATCGATCGGTTGGACCGAAAAAAAAGTGAGGGGGAAAGGAATGCTCGTCGCTGGAGTGGATCTCGGGGGAACCGCAGTCAACTATACGTTGCTGAACAATCAGGAAGAGTTTCTCATCGAAGGACTTTGTGAATATCCTGCCCGCTCCACCGAGGGGCCGGCCGTCTGCCTGAATCAGATCGCGGAGGGTCTTAAAGCGGCAGTGGAGAGGTCGGGAGTTTCCCTTGCGGACCTGGCCGTTGTGGGCCTCGACACCCCCGGCCCGGCAAGCGCGACCGGCGTGCTCAGCGCCAAAGGCTCTACCAATTTTGTTCATGGCGATTGGGCAAGTTTCGATATGTGCGGCAATCTCTCCCAGGTTCTGGGTAAACCCGTGGTGTACCTGAATGACGGCAACGCCGCGGCCCTCTGGGGCCATTTTGCTCTCTTTGGCACCAGCAAAGGGACTACCTCGATTTCGTGCATCGTGGGCACCGGTCATGGCGGCGGAATCATCATGGACGGCTCCGTGGTCAAGGGCCGCAAGGGGTTCGGTGGAGAACTGGGCCACGTCCTCATTCCCTATCAGGGGATACCCGGCATCGAAGGCTTGAATCCCGAGTGCAATTGCGGTCGCGTAGGAGACCTCGAATCACTTTGTTCTCTCACTTCGATTCGGAGATATCTTCTGCCCCATTTCCTGAAGCAATATCCCGATCACGAACTGGGCAAAATTGAAGACCCCCACAAGGCTGCCTATCGCGTGCGCGGATTGGCGGAGAAGGGCGATCCGATGTGCCGGGATATCTTCCGCGTAGAAGCGCGGGCCCTGGGACTGTTTTTTGATCAGATGGTCAATACCTTCGATCCGGACGCCCTGATCGTGGGCGGGGGCGCGGTCGAGACGAGCCCGGAATTTCAACGCTGGTTCATCGATGAGACTCGCATTGGCATGGGGGTTCAGCGAGAAGAGCAGGCCGACATCCCGATTCACATTATCCCGAACGGCGACACCGCCGGCGCTCGTGGTGCGGCTCTCGAAGCACTCAAGTTTGCCCGCGAATCCGGTCTCATGTCGGGCTCCATCTGAGGTGCCCTGGCGCGATTCATCACGCCACGTTCTCTCAGATGCCCACCAGTCAAAGGCCTCATCGTCCGGGTCGTTTGCCCGAACCCGGTCTCGCCCCGGACCTTTTTCGGCATCGGACGGCGCCGGATAGCCGTCGGAGTCAGTAAGGAGTGATCACAGTTATGACACGAGCGAAGATTGGGGCGATTTCACCATCGTTTATCGTCAGCAACGTCGATCAAACCATCGCTTTCTACCACGATAAGCTTGGTTTTGAGACCAGGTTCAGGGCCCCGGATGTGGGCGCCTTTTTTGCCGTGATCGGCCGCGACGGAGCGCAGATCCTGATCAAATCCGACCGGGATGTGTCGCCCCTTCCGAACTCCACCCGCCATCCCTTCATGCGCTGGGACGCCTTTGTCTATGCATCCGACCCCGATGGGCTTGCCACCGAATTTGCCGATCATGGAACAGCCTTCAGCGAGCCGCTCAAAGATACCCACGACGGTTTGCGCGGTTTCGAGATTCGCGACCCGGACGGCTACATTCTGTTCTTTGGCCGTCCCAAAGCAGACGCCCCCTCCAGTTCGCCGGCCTGACCCCAAAGGGGCTGCCGTACCTGCAGCATTTGTCTGAAAATTCCGGCATTCCCCGGAGATCGGTAAACCCACATTCACTGAGATCAGTTCACCCACAGAGGTGTCATCCCGACCGGAGTCCGCCGCAGGCGAACGGAGCGGAGGGATCCGCAGTTGCATTTTCATGCTATTCGGGTGGAATACTGCTGTCTTCCGATCGCAAGGCCACAGTGCAGCTGCTGTTCATCTGACGGAAGCGACGGAGCCGAAATCCTTCGCTTCGGTTTGCACCGAATTACGGCGACAGGATGCAGAATAAAGCCAGATGAGTCCGCCTCGCTCCTGGGAAGAGCGGCGAAAGCACACATTCCGAATCGTTTTCGAACGTTAAAAGCCACAAAAAGAGAGGTTATGCACCGTGATTTTTCGCCTACTTCCGCCACTACCGCATTCATTTTATTGGGGTTGCAAACGGCCTCACGGCCAAAAAGCGTGATCCCCTCCCCTCCCCCCGCCCAAATCGCGGTGAAACTGTGAAGGTGATCCTAAATCCTTCCTAATCAGTCATTTGAATGCGCGGCTTCCACAGCGGCACAGATTCTGTGTGGCTGTGCAACTGTGCAGCTATGCCTAACCTCTTGTGGCGCAATGACCTGCGTCGCCGGCTCTCACAGAAACTGTGAACCTGTGTAGCTGTGCGTAAGAAAGGCGAAAGAAAGGATTGTCCGAATCTATCCGCGCACCGAGACGCCGGAGAACGACAGCACCGCCAGCCCACGCACCGGACGACCAAAGAATCGCGCCGGCTCAAACACCCCGGATACCAGCAGATTCTCGACCTGCGCCCGCGTGGCTGCGTCGGTTGGGCCCGACACGATGCGAAAGTCGTACACCGCGCCCTCGCCGTTCACATACGCTTCCACCACCACCGGACCAGGAAGAGCGGCAATCTGGCTGTCGCTCGCCCCGCTCAGGAAATAGCGCAGGTGCGGAGCCGATGCCATACCGAGAGGCTCGTCGCCCGAAGCCTGCGCCGCTTCCGGCTTGGTGACAATGCCGACCAGCAGGATGACCGAGCCCAGAAGCAGCACCGCGCTGGCAAATCCCGCTCCCGCCTGCAGCAGAAACGGCCCTACCGTATTGCGCCAAACAAGCGTCCAGGCCTGGAACGGACGCTGCCTGCTCTTCGCCCGCTCCTGGCTGACCGCGACCCGGATTCGCAATAGCAGGTCGTCGGGCTCAGGCACGGCTCCCAGCGCCGCCAGTGAAGACTGCAACTCGCGGAGCGAGGTCCACTCCGAGGCGCAGCCCCGGCAGCGCTCCAGGTGGGACGCGATACGCTGCATCTCCCGTCCGGTGAGTCTGCCGTCGAGATAATCAGAAAACTTCGCTTGCATCGCAGTGCAGCCGTTCATCGCGCCTCCTCTCCCAGGGGCATTTCGAACCCGGCATCCGCGGTGGGGTGGGGGGCCGGAGACTCCGCCGTCAGCAACGCCTTCAAACAGGCGCGGCCGCGGACCAGGCGCGACTTGACCGTACCTAGATTCACCCCTTGCATCTCCGCAACTTCCTCGTAAACAAAGCCTTCAATGTCGCGCAGGATCAGGGTGGTGCGAAACGGTTCGGGTACCTTGGCCAGTGCCGCTTCCACCCTGGTCCGGTTCTCTTCATGCACCGCGACATCGAAAGGAGACTCCGATGGATCAACCAGCATCTCTTTGAGCCGGACGGGACAGCTTGATTCGCCTTCCGTTATTTCCTGCTCGATCGGAACTTCCTGCTGCTTGTGGCGCGACCACCATCGACGCTGATTCGACGCCTCGCGCAGAGCAATGCGGTAGATCCAGGTCCGCAGGGTCGACTCGCCATGGAAGTTGCCCACCCCCCGGAAGACCTTCACAAAGACCTCCTGGGTAAGATCAGCCGCGTCAGCGCGATCCTGCACAGTTCGCGCAAGAAGCGAGTAGATGGGCTGATGGTAGCGCGCGATCAGCCACGCAAATGCCTCCTCCGAGCCGGCACGCAATTCAGCGACGAGAGCGGCTTCATCGGATTGGAGCGTCAATGCGCTGGCGAGATTGCCCATGGTGAGGTCCGCCTGCAAACCAGTGTCCTCCCACATTACCGCAATCAACGCAATCTTGGCATCTCTGCCTTGAATGTTTTCGAGCCGGCCCGGTCGTGAAACGCCGGCTCTCCTGCTGCGGCCCTTCGCCCCTGCGAACTCTTCGGGTTTCCCTCGAATTCCCTGCCGCGGAGCGCGCGAGAACGGAACACTCGCTGGTATGCATCAACTGTTCTGCGCGCTCTATTGTCTTAGACACCAAAGGCTGTGCAAGTGTTCCCGGTCACGACCTGATGTGCACCCCGGGCAGCGAGATCGCAACACTCCCAGCCGCAATTGACGAATCCCACCCCAGCAGAGACAATGAAAGAGTTGCGTTTGTATGTGGGCCTGTGGCGCAGTTTGGGAGCGCGCTTCCATGGCATGGAAGAGGTCGTCGGTTCGATCCCGACCAGGTCCACCA
>DASXGD010000167.1:0-1842 GCA_036489245.1 Occallatibacter sp.
ATCAAGCGCATGGTCGAAAGAGCCCACACGTAGATCCGCCATCGAGGCACCTTTCCTGTCCCCAGCGCCGGTTGTCCATCATCGCCACCCCGCAACGGCGGTTATCTCTCGGGCAACAGAACTCCTATCGTCGATTTGGGCTGCATGACAAAGGGATTTGCCGATGCTCCGCTCCGCCGGGCAGCCGCGCAGGTAAACAGGCTTAGTCGAAACCGTGCCGACAATGAGCCCACGAGCTGCTTAGTGCCCGGCCCGATCGCGCGCCTCTTGCCAGCCTTTGCGCCAGGCGGAATAGGCGAGTGTCGCGACCTTATGGGGGCAGGAGCCCTCCGCAATTCCGTCCGCGAAGGCCGCGACGCCGGCATGGGCCGCTTTCAGTGCTTCCTGGCGCTCTTCGGGTGTACGTCGCGAGTGCTGTGGTTGCCCTACTGGGCGCCGCACCTCCTCCTTCCCGAAGTCGAACCCGTCCGCCGATTCCTCGAACCACGCATCGAACCACTTCACGAACCACCTGGCGCGACGCTGCTCCGGATTCGAGCCGCCAGCCACTCGCGATCAGCAACTCGGGGGTCGCCCAGCGCCACCAGGTAATCCCGGAACTCACACTCCCATTTCTCCGGGGGCAGACCGAGCATGGGGCTGATCACTGGCAGACCGTGAGCCTCCCGGGCCCGCATGATTTCCATATCGAGTTCGGCCGCCCGGGTCTTCCTCTCTAACTTCCTGGCTTTCGTCCTCATTGCCGCCTTCGCCTAAACCGCCGGCAGATGCGCCTTGGTTGGCACCTTGCTGATTGTTGCCGGGACCGCAATCAGGCTGTCGTAGCGCGCCGATATGTCGAGATCTCGCCTTCGTGATCGACGGCACGCGACAGATACATCCGCTTGCGGGCGATGGGAACGACCATCTCATCCAGGTGCCACCGCCGCGTTCTCTGGCGCAGTAGCTTCGAGCGGGCTGGATTCCGACCTTCGGTTCTCCGATGGAATGCGCCCCGAAAGTGAGGTTCGCAACAGACTCCGCGCTGGAGGGAAGTGGATTCGAACCCTCGGTCCCTCTCGACGAAGTCGCGGTACCTGAGTTGGCGGAGTGGTCGAACAAAGCAGTTTCTAAAAGGGTTTTTCGTACTGCGGACCGAGTGTTCGAATCTCGCTCCCTCCGGCGCAGGCCAGAGCGTCTCGAGCCTAAGCGCTTTGAGCGAGGCTCTGTGCCACCTGCCGCGAGCAGTGCGGCAAAGGAGGAATTTGACGGCGCTCGTCGCCCCGGCCTCGACCTGAAAAGGTCACGGCTCTGCCGCACAAGCCCGGTCAGGCGGCGGCAAGCATCTCGTACCCGGTGGATTTCGCGACGAACTCATCGAGGGTGTGGCAGACGATCGCGGACGGGGCGCGACCCTGCGCAGATGTCTTGATCTCAGCATTCCGCGCGTAATGTGCGTCTTCGATCCGGCGATAAGGATAGCCGCGGCTCACCCCCTTGCCCGCGGTCCAGCTGTCGAAACTATACCCGTCGGCACGCCTCAGAACCGGTCCGATAACGATGACCATGTCAGCATCCTCCAGGACGATGCACCGCGATTCGATGCAGGTGGAACGTTGGCCGGAAACTACCCTGTGCCGAGAAGGAGCAGGGCCGGGACCATGCTGCTGATCGCTAACGCGATAAACACCGCCACGATTCTTTCGACCCGAGTCCATCTCCGCCAGTCGGCTTTCAGGTCCCTCATCACATCCTCGCAGTAGGCCCTGTGGCATTAAGAAAACTGGAGCGCCTTGTGCCCAAGGCTAATTAAGCTGGGTAAAACTCGGTAAATGATGGTGAAGTAGGCCCGCTATACGGCGA
>DASXGD010000206.1:0-1524 GCA_036489245.1 Occallatibacter sp.
GAGCCACGCCGGCCACGCCTCGGGCGCGAGGACGACTGGGTGCCGGCGCCCTCCCATTTCCGTTCCGTTCAGGGTGGGACCATGAGTTCGAATCCGCCTTCCTCCAGGAGCGAGTCTCGTGCGAACCTTAGGCGGGTCACAAGCGACACCACGCCGCCGCCGGGCGCTTTCCGCGGGACCGAGAGATGCTATGGGGCGGGCGGCGAGGAGATGGCAACTTCGTCGCTGCATGTAACCGATGGAGTGCCGCGATGCCCCAGCCGAACGACCTGAGCAGGTCCCTCGCCGCCTTGGACCAAAATAGCACGATCATTGCCGTGATCGAGATGAGCCAGTCGAGCTGGCTCGTTGCCGGGGTGCTTCCCGGCATTGAGCGTCAGCCGCGCAAAAAGCTGGAGCCGAGCCCAGAACGGCTGCTTGCCGTCCTGCATCGCTGGCGGGATGAGGCGGTCAGGGCCGGCCGCATTGCGGTTGCCTTCGAGGCCGGCCGCGACGGCTTCTGGCTGGCGCGCTGGCTTGAGGGGCGTGGGGTAGAGGCGCACGTGATCCACCCCTCGAGTGTGGCCGTTTCGCGGGAACATCGACGGGCAAAGACCGATCGGCTGGACACTGAATTGCTCAAGCGGGGGTTCCTGGGGTGGCTGCGTGGGGAACGGGGCCATTGCAGCATGGCGCGCGTACCGACGATTGCCGAAGAGGACGCTAAGCGGCCGAACCGGGAGCGCGAATGCCTGGTGGGGGAACGCACACGCATTGTGAACCGGATAAAGGCCACCCTGGCCCGGTTGGGCATTCGCAACTTCAAACCAACCCTGCGCAAGGCGGCCGAACGTCTGGCAACCGTGCACACCCCGGAGGGCATGCTGCTGCCGCCAAATGCGTTGGCGGAGCTGCAGCGCGATATGGCGCGGCTGGGCTTTGTGGTGAGCCAGATCAGGGAGATCGAGGACGCTCGTCAGAAACGATTAGACCAGCAGCCTGAGACCGGGCCCCACGCTATGGTTCGGCTGCTGGCCCGCATCGTCGGTGTTGGTGTCGAAACGGCTGATATGCTGGTTCATGAGGTGCTGTCACGGCCAATGCGTGACCGCAGAGCAGTGGCGCGCTACGCCGGCCTGACAGGCGCGCCGGATGAGAGCGGTGCGAAGCGGCGGGAACAAGGGCTCGCCAGAGCCGGCAACGCCCGGGTCCGCCGCGGCATGATCCAACTCGCCTGGCGTTTTCTGATGTTTCAGAAGGAGAGCGCGCTGGCATTGTGGTATCGCGCCCGCACCGCTGATAGCCGTATTGGCACGCGCAAGACCATGATCGTCGCGCTGGCACGCAAACTGGTGATTGCGCTCTGGCGCTTCGTCACCACTGGCGAAACTTTGGAGGGTGTCATCCTGCGGCCGGCAGGTTGAAGGCCCGGGAAGAGCATCCCTTTACCTGCTCGGTACTCGCGCTGGCTTTTCGGCAGACTGCCGATTCACGATCCGAGGTGGCGGGAAGCCGTATTCGAACCTGGCACTTGATGCCGACCGA
>DASXGD010000320.1:0-5691 GCA_036489245.1 Occallatibacter sp.
TGATGGATCCCATCGACATCCAGGAATTGATCGACCGCGGGCCGAAGACCACTGCCGAAAAGCTGCGCGTCGAACTCTACGACAAGGTGAACCGGCTGGGGATCGGCGCCCAGGGCCTGGGCGGCTTGACCACGGTGCTGGATGTGAAGGTTGTGGACACACCGGCGCACGCGGCCAATCTGCCCGTGGCGATGATTCCCAACTGCGCCGCCACGCGCCACGCGCATGTAGTCCTCGATGGCTCCGGGCCGGCGTATCTCGATCCGCCGAACCTGGAGGACTGGCCGAAGCTGACGTACGATGTTTCCGGCGCGCGGCGGGTTAACCTCGATACCGTCACGCGGGCGGAAGCGGCGACGTGGAAGCCGGGCGAGGTCCTGCTGCTCACCGGCAAGCTGCTGACCGGCCGGGACCTCGCCCACAAGCGCATGACCGACATGCTGAACCGCGGCGAGAAGCTGCCCGTGGATTTCAACGGGCGGTTTATCTACTACGTAGGGCCGGTGGATCCGGTGCGCGAAGAAGTGATCGGGCCGGCAGGCCCAACCACCGCGACGCGCATGGACAAGTTCACCCGGCAGATGCTGGCCGAGACGGGCTTGCTGGGCATGGTGGGCAAGGCTGAACGCGGACCGGTGGCCATTGAGGCGATCAAGGAATTCGGCGCCGTGTACCTGATGGCGGTGGGCGGCGCGGCTTATCTTGTCTCGAAGGCGATTCACGGCGCCCGGCGGCTGGCTTTCGACGATCTGGGCATGGAAGGAATCTATGAATTCGACGTGCGCGACATGCCGGTCACTGTGGCAGTCGATTCCAAAGGCACGAGCGTCCACCAGACAGGCCCGGCAGAGTGGCAACAGCGAATCGCGAATATACCAATACTCCAGTGATCAGAAGTCTAGAGGGGGTCGCGATGTACGAAGTGATACTGAAGCGGTTCGAACAGCCTGACGAGGTGCGCACCTTCGAAAAGGGCCGGTTCGAACTGGTGCGCATTGGCGGCATGACCATCGGACGGGCCACGTATGAGCCCGGCTGGAAGTGGTCAACCCATGTCGGCAAGGCCCTGGGCAAGACGAGCTGCGATGTGGAGCACGTCGGCATCGTGATCTCCGGGCGCGCCACCGCGGCCATGGACGATGGCCGCGTGGTTGAGATGAAGGCGGGCGACATCTTCTTTATCGAACCAGGTCACGACAGCTGGGTAGTCGGAGCTGAGCCCTATGTATCGCTTGACCTGATGGGCGCAGCCGACTACGCCGCCCACAAGCCCAGGTAGGCGGGAGATCACCATTCACTTTTCACTCCGACATCATTTGACTGATCACAGACAACTGAACACTACATCATCACTGCTTGCCGAAGCGGTAAACGACCCCGCCCGTAAAGCCGATACTGCTTTGGATGTTCGAACCGAAGCCGGTGCCGAAGTAGTCGCCAGTCAGGCGCAGGCCAAGTGCCGGTGAGACGTTGTACTCGCCGATCAGGCTGGGGTTGACGGCGAAGGAGTTGCCATCCGGCCAGAGTCCCAGGCTTGTGGGGGGAAAGCCATTGGTGTCTCCAGAGAAGTTACCCAGTGCCCATCCACCTAGGACTCGCCCCGAAATCGAGTATTTGGGCTGCAGATAAAACCGATACGTTGCGCCCCCCATCACCGCATAGGTACTGACCGAGGGCCGGGTCACCGAGCTGTAGTTCAGTCCCACATAAGCAGTGCCATAGTAGCCTCGCCCGTCGATGGTTACGCCCAGGCGCTCGCTGTAGTAGCGGGTGAATCCGGCATCCCACGCATAGTAAGTCAGGTGTTGGAGCTGGTCTCCAGGCGAAAATCGCAGGTAGCCCATGCCGATGTACGCCTCGTACAGGTGCGAGTACACGTCGTGAATCGCCTGGGCGCGGCGCTGCTCCTTTCGCTTGCGGATGCGGGCTTGCACGCTCACCTGCCCCTGGTCTTGACTGGCGGTCGGTTGCGGCGGCTGGCCCTGATTCTGGGATAGGTCTGAACTCGAGCTTTGGGCCATTAAGACGTTCGCTGCAGCCAATAAAACTGCCAGCAAAAGAGCAGGACGGCGAAATAAAAACATCGGCTTCGGGTATCCTCCACGGGAGTGCGGAAGCACACCACTGCGACAGGCTTTCCATAAGCGCTGCCGTCGGTCAGGTGCAGGCCAGCGTCGATTGGAAAACTGCCGTAAGCAGCGCTTCCCCCATAAGGTATTAAATCATCTGAACCACCCCAGCGACGAAGATCTGTCGCCGGGGACCCCGGCTGAAGGGGAGGCTTGTGCGTGAACCGGCTGTTCCTTGGACGCACTGCCGGGGCAATCGATTGCCGAATCCCACTGCCCGGCAAACTTCGGACCCCCATGAGTCCTGAACTGTCATCCCGACGTCACACGGATATCGGACGCCTATGCAATACCATGAAGGCCATTGGAGGCTTATAGACGATGGGTCGTTTTTTGCTTGGAATAGTGATTGGAATCGTCCTGGTGCCCTTGGCTGTGCTTTTATTTTTCAAGATGGGCCGCCTGCCGGTCGCGGTCAGCGATCCGCCTCTTCCGCAAGAAAGGCTGATTACCGGCGTTCCTCTCGAGGCGCGCATCGATCGGGAGATGGTCAAGAACCCTCCGCTCCAAGCCGACGAGACGGCCCTGGTGGCAGGCGCGCATATTTACAGCGACAAATGCGCCGTGTGCCACGGCTTTCACGGCAAGCCATCTCCCTTTGGCACGCACATGTTCCCCGCCGCTCCTCCCCTCTGGGAAAAGCATCGCCGTGGCGATGTGGTGGGCGTAAGCGACGATCCTCCCGGCGAAACATACTGGAAAGTCGCCAACGGCATCCGGCTGACCGGCATGCCATCCTACAAGGAAGTGCTTTCCGAACCGGAGATGTGGCAGGTCAGCCTTCTGTTGGCGAACGCCGATAAACCCCTTCCCCCGGCAGCGGTGGCGATTCTGAACGGCGAAACTTCCCAGGGAACTCCGGTGGCGAGCGAACCTTCCGCAAAGAAGTGAGCCCCGCACAGCGCCCGGCATACGCAGCGGGCAGTAGAATGGCCGCAAGGAATTCCCGCATGAAGGTGTTCGAACTGCTGCGCAAAGGAGTCAGTTTCCTGCTCATGAGCATGGGCGTCTCCAGCCCGGAGTCGAAGAAGCCACGGCCGAAGACAGGTTCAGACTCCAACCCATGAGGCAGGCAAGATTCATACGCACCGTACTTCGGCCGCGGTGAGTCCAATGGGCAGGGGAAGGAGGTCCCCCCGCTATGGGCGACAAGAAATCCTTCTGGCGCGCATTTCTTGACTTCTTCGTCCTGTTCAGCGGAGTTTCGACGGCCTCGAATATCTCCCGAACCCGCGGAACGCCGGTGCGCGGGCGCGGGCTGTTTCTCTTCCGCAAGCCGGAGAAGTCCAGCGACCGTGCTTCCTCCGGGAAACCGCTGAATCCGATGTGATCGATCTTCTTCCGGCTCTCATCCTGCGAATTGGTAGAATCGACCTATGCCGCTGACACGCCAACAGGCTCTCGACTATTTCCATTCCCCCGACCTGATCGGCCTGGGGTTTGAAGCCGACGCGGTGCGCCGCCGCCTGCATCCCGAAGGCGTTGTCACCTACATCATCGATCGCAACATCAACTACACCAACTTCTGCACCGAGTACTGCACCTTCTGCGCGTTTTACCGGCCGCTGAAGGGACCCAAGGCGAGCGAAGGCTACATCCTCGACTTCGAGAAGATCTACGAGAAGATCGCCGAGACCGAGGAGATGGGTGGCACTGGCGTGCTGATGCAGGGCGGCCTTCATCCCGACCTGAAGATCGACTGGTTCGAACGCCTGTTCACCGGCATCAAGCAGCGCTTTCCGAAAATCTGGCTGCACTGCCTGTCGGCGTCTGAAGTGCTGGCCATCGCGGAGTACTCCAACCTCAGCCTGCGCGACACTATCATTCGTCTGCGCGATGCGGGGCTGGATTCGATTCCCGGCGGCGGCGCGGAGATTCTCGACGACGACGTGCGCAAGCGTATCGCGCGCCTCAAGTGCCGCACCGATGATTGGGTGAGCGTGCATCGCACCGCCCACGAGTTAGGCATGCGCACCACGGCCACCATGATGTTCGGTGTGGGCGAGACATTCGAGCAGCGTATCAACCACTTCGAAGTAGTGCGCCGGCTGCAGGAAGAGACGGGCGGCTTCACGGCCTTCATCCCCTGGAGCTTCCAGCCGAAAAACACAGCCCTGGGCGGCCGCGGATGGGACGATGCGACTTCGGTCGAATATCTCAAGGTGCTGGCGATTGCCCGTCTTTACCTCGACAACATCGAGAACGTGCAGGCCAGCTGGGTGACGCAGGGCCTCAAGGTTCTGGAACTCGGTTTGCATTTCGGCGGTAACGATGTGGGCTCGGTGATGCTCGAAGAAAACGTGGTGCGGGCCGCGGGCACTTCGAACTGCACCACGGAAGAAGAGCTCCGCCGGATCATTCGCGACGCAGGCTTCAGGCCCGTGCAGCGGGACACGCTTTATCGGACCATGTTTTTGAACTAGTTCACTCTGCATCCGTTCGCCGACTGTGTCGTCGATTACATCATTTCCTTCAGGTCGCACAGTAAAATCCGCGTGTGTACGAATGGGACGAGGCGAAGCGCGAAGCAAATCTGAGGAAACATCGACTGGACTTTCGCGATGCCTACCTTGTCCATGAAGACCCAAAAAAGATCACGTTTGGAACGTTGCGTAGCTCGGAACCGCGCTTCAAAGACATTGCACTAGTCGAGGTCGTTGGAATTGTCCTATGCTTGGTCTATATCATTCGTGGGAAGAATGTTCGAGTGATCTCATTCCGGCGCGCATCTCGTAAGGAAAGGAGGGTTTATGGAGTTCAGAGGAAAGCTCCCTGGCAATGAGGCAAGCCAATCCGATTGGGAATGGGTAAACAAGCAAATCGCCGAAGACGCTCCGATTCCTTACGACCCGAACGATCCCGATGACGGCCCTTACGATCCCAACGACGACGAAGCCGTCGCGCGCTTCCTCACGGATGAAAACCGCATCTATCCTGCGGAGTCGGCCCAGGAGAAAAAGAAAAAGATCCCCAAGGCATCCTGACTACCGGTCACGGATGTGTGTGACTCCCCGCCGCCACCTCGATTCCGTGTTTGAGCAGCGCAAGAATCGAAATCAGGCTCTCCTCTGCGCCGCGCTTACTGCCGGGCAGGTTGACAATCAGCGTGTTTCCCTTCAATCCCGCAACACCCCGCGACAACCATGCATAACGATTGCTCTTCGCGCCCTCTGCGCGCATGGCTTCTGCCAGCCCTGGAGCTTCGCGGTCAATGACCCGACGCGTTGCTTCCGGGGTGCGATCGCACGGCCCCAGGCCGGTGCCCCCGGCGGTCAGCACCAGTGCTGCGCCCGCATCGCAAAGGCGAAGCAACTCCGCCGCGATCGCGTCTTCATCATCGGGAAGCAGGGCGGTGGCGATCTCCGCCTGAGTCCAATGTTCGCGCAACAGGGCCGCAACGGCCGGGCCGGCGGTATCGATCATCTCTCCGCGGGAACAACGGTCCGAAATGGTGAGGACGGCGAGCAACATAGCAGATCCTATCCGCGCGCTATTGCGCGGCGATGGGAAGCATCTTGATCGTGTGCAGCCATTTCTCCACCAGCAGCGGCCACGCGGTCAC
>DASXGD010000379.1:0-5866 GCA_036489245.1 Occallatibacter sp.
CAGCCTGCTGACCACGGGGCGCATCGCCAACTGGGATGGACCCTCGATCAGCGTGAGCAACAAGATGTACAACGGCTCGGTGTACAACGTCAGCGGCTGGGTGCTGCTGACGCCGGCCGACGGGTCGAGCCACGTGATCAACGTGAGTCTGCAAACGACGCTGAGCGGCAATACGAGTTTTCCCAGCGTGACCGGATATCCCGGAGTGACCGTGGCTGCGGACGGAGCATGGCACCAGGTCAGCGTCACTGGCTATAACATGGCCAGCGCGTATGACCCGGGGGCAGCCTCTCTCTACTTCCAGACTGTGCCCGAATCGGGCAATGACCTGGTGTCGTTCTACATCGACGACTTCCAGCTGACGTACGTTCCGCCGCCGACGATTCAGCCTGACATTCCGTCGATCTTCCAGACGCTGGCCGAGTATTTCCCCATCGGATCGGCCGTGGATATGACCGACATCTCCGGACCGCATGCGCAGTTGCTGACCAAGCACTTCGACAGCATCACGTCGGGCAACGACATGAAGTGGGGCTCTGTGGAAAGCACGAAGGGGAGCTTCAACTACACCAACGCGGACGCCCAGGCGGGTCTCGCTGTCTGCAACGGCATGCGCATTCGCGGGCACAACCTGGTGTGGGCCACCGGCGCGCAAACGCCGTCGTATGCCACGGGCGACGGAACCAATTCTGCCGCCAACCAGGCGGTTGTGACCGCCAATATCCAGGAACACATTCAGAACGAGGTGCAGCACTTCGGGAACGAGGTGTATGCCTGGGACGTGGTGAATGAGCCGCTCGATCCCAGCCAGCCCGACTGCCTGGTGCACGGACCGTTCTACAACGTGCTGGGCAAGAGTTACATCGACATCGCGTTGCAGGCGGCGCGACAGTATGCACCGGCGGGCACCAAGTTGTTCATCAACGACTACAGCACGGCCGATCCCAACCGGCTGGCCTGCCTGGTGCATGTCATCGGCGATCTTCGCTCGCGCGGCATCCCGATCGATGGCGTGGGCCACGAGATGCACAACGCCATCAACTACCCGTCAGTGACGGCGATGGTGCATGCGATCGAGACTGTCGCGGACGACTTCCCGGACATCGAGCAGCAGGTCACCGAACTCGATATGAGCGTGTACAACGCCGGCGACACGACGTCGAATTACGGCAACGCGATTCCTCCCGCCGTGCTGGCCGAACAGGGGTGGCTGTACAAGAGCTACTTCGACGCCTTCCGGCGGCTGAAGGGCAAGCTGAGCGCGGTCACGTTCTGGGGCATGGCCGACGACGACACGTGGCTGGACAGTTTCCCCGTGGTGCGCACGGATTACCCCTTGCCGTTCGATCACGGCCTGCAGGCGAAGCCAGCCTACTGGGGCGTGGTGGATGAGACCAAGCTTCCCGGCTACGGAATGAAGTTCTCTGCTTCGCTGACCGCGGGAACACGCAACACAAGCACTGTAACCATCACCGCGACCAACGGAGTGGTCGGTCCCGCCTATGCAACCCAGATCACAGCGTTGTCGCTGAAGCAGGACTCCGGGCCTCCGTGCACGCCGACGGTGACGCCACCCGGGGCTTTCCCGATCGCACTGGGCGATATTGCGCCGGGTGCATCCGCGAGTGCGAAGTTCACGATCAGCCTTGTGGGATGCAATCCCAACGCGGAGTTCGTTCTGAAGGCTCCGTGGAGCTCGGCAACGTATCACACCGGCACCTTTGTCCTGGAGACAAACTTCCGGAGGGATAACTAGGTTTCCGGGAGGTCATTGGGGGGTGATGATGCCGCCCAGGGGATGACGGCGCGGCAGAACAATGCCGCGGTGGTCAACTTCGGGCGGAGGCACGCCGGGAATCTTCAACTCGGGCAAGGCGGGGCGCTCAGTCAAGGCTCCGCCGCAGGCCGGGCACCAGTCGGCTTCCTGGTTGACGGCGAGGACTGCGTGGCAGTGGGTGCAAATCCGCTCCATGAGGCAAGAGTACTCGACCGGCGCGGGGTCAGGGGTATTCGAAGGCGGGCCGGGAGCCGGGCAGAGATCAGGCGGCGGACTTGATCTGGCGCGCGATTCCCGCAGCCCACGTGTCGATTTCGCCCCAGTCTCGAGCGTCGGCGGCGGGGATTTTATCCATGAGACGCCCCGGCAGGCGAGCGGCAAGGCTGAAGGGAAAGGGCAGGCTCTTCGGGTCCCATCGTCCCCCGAAAACACGCACATCGGCGGGACAGAACCAGTTGTAACGGTTCAGCTGCCGGATGGCCTGATGCCGGGCCGCCTCGAAGTCGCCGGGATTGGTCCGGGTCGGTCCGAGGACGAAACACCAAGGCTTCAGGATTTCAAGAGCGGCCCGATGACGGGCAAGAAAACGGTGAAGCTCGTTTGGAAACGCGCCCATATATAACGGAGCGCCAAGGACGACGGCGGTCATGCGCGGAATCGAAACCACCTGGCTGATTGGCGCGATGTCGACGGCCAATCCCCACTTGCGCATCGAGTCTCCAATGGCCTGGGCGACTTCGGCCGTCGAGCCACTGCGAGTTGTATAAGCAACGAACACGGATGCCAGCATGGGTGCACCCTCCCCGTTTGGCCATTGTGCGCCGTCAAGGTCGCTGGGGCTTGTGCACGGAATCACAGGAGCGTGTGCGCTGCCGGCGAGCCGCCGCGCCGGCTTCGGGACCTTCGGCAAATGGGGGCGGCCGGCCCGGCAGCCGGTGGCCGGTACACTGGAAATATGCATCCCCCGGTTCGCCTGGCGGCGATCGATATGGACGGAACCCTTCTGCCCACGTTCGGGAAGAAGCTGAGCCGCCGCAGTGTGCAGGCCATTCAGGCGGCGCAGGCGGCGGGCATCACTGTGGCGGTAGCAACCGGAAGGCGTACGGCCTACACGGCTCCCCTGCTGGAGGGCCTGGGCCTGCGAGCGGACACGCCCCTCATCACGTCGAATGGAGCAGTGACTCGAACCCTGGGCGGCGACTCGATCGACCGGTGCCAGCTGGAGGCACGGGTGGCCCGTGGTATCTGCGGGCTGCTGCGGTCGTTTGGCACCGTGGTTTTCACCTTCGACCGGCCGGGGAAAGGCGAACTGGTGCTCGAAGATCTGGAACAGGCCCACAAGCGCATCGAAGTATGGGTCGAGGCCAATCGGAACGCCATCGAGGTGGTCCGGCCGCTGGAGCTGGCCTTGGGCGATGGAGAAGACCCGATCCAGGGCATGGTGACGGGCGGCCTGGAGCGGATGAAGGAGGCGGAACGGGCCCTTAAGTCAAGCCGCTGGACCGGGTTCTGCGAATGTATTCGAACCGAGTATCCGGCGCGGGACCTGTCGATCCTGGACCTGCTGCCGCCGGGGGTCTCCAAGGGATGGGCTCTGGAGCGGCTGGCAAAACGGCTGGGCGTGGATCGCAAGGAAACCATGGCCATCGGCGACAACTGGAACGATGTAGACATGCTGGAGTGGGCAGGGCAGGCCGTGCTGATGAGCAACGCCGCGCATGAGTTACGGACCATGGCGAAGATGCGGGGATGGAAGCAGGCGCCGCCCAATGACGAAGACGGAGTGGCCGTGATCCTGGAGGCGGAAGTGGCCCGGCTGGCGGCGGCGGCGAGAACCTGACCGGGCGGCTCATGGGGTGAGAGCAACCCGGCGCGCCCAAGGCAATTCTGAAGTCTGCTTGCGATTTGGCAAAGTAATGTGGACACTTTTTTGTAGACTCGGTGGACAGGATCGATCGACCTGAAAAGAATTCATTGCGACCCTTAGCACAATTCGTAGCCCAATTTGGAATCGGGGCTGGCGCCTTGCTGGCTGCGGTTCTGCCCCTGCACGCGGCGGAGCAGATTACTCTTCGCAATGGATTTGAAATCACCTGCCACCACCATGGCACGGCCAACCGGCGGGTGCGGCTGTACATGGAAAAGAGCAACGAGAACTACATCGAAGTGGCTCCCGGCGATATCGCGTCGGTGGAACACGTTCCCGACCCGGCGCCGCCGCCTCCGAGCCCTGCTTCTGATCCCGAGCCTCCCAAAGCTCCCACGCCGGTTGCCGATCCCCCGAGCGATGCCAGGCTGAGCCCGGCGGATCTGAACGAAATGCTGGTCAAGGCCGGCCACGAACACAATGTGGACATGGATTTGCTGGCCAGCGTCGTCAAGGCCGAAAGCGGCGGCAATGCGCGCGCCGTGAGCCGGGCCGGGGCGCAGGGGCTGATGCAATTGATGCCCGCCACGGCGGCCGACCTGGGCGTCTCGGACAGCTTCAAGCCGGAACAGAACGTCCGCGGCGGATCGACCTACCTGGATGCGCTGCTGACGCGGTACCACGATAACCTGGCGCTGGCCCTGGCAGCCTACAACGCCGGTCCCGCCGCGGTGGACAAATACAACGGCATTCCGCCCTATCGGGAGACCAAGCTGTACGTGGCGCGCGTGATCCACGAGTTCAACCGGCGGGTGAAGGCGCGCGAGGCGCAGCGGCGCGATGCCGAGACCCGACGAGTGATTGCCGTGTCGGCTCCGCAGGGAAACTAGGGTCTCCCGAGGAAGTTCTTCGCATCCAATTCAAAATTTCAGGATTGCCGGCGCAGACGGTTTGCAAAATGTTGCCGGAGACACGCCGTCTCACTTCGGATCGAAAACTACGTAATGATCCGCGTGACTGATAAAGACACGCCGAAAGAGCACAGTCGCCAGAATCCCATCCTCCTCTCGATTGGGAACATCGGCGGCCGCGCGGACCGGGGTCACGAAGGGAACGTTGCGGATCACCCCGACACCGATCCGCATATCCTGCGGCGGCAGAACGGCAAATGCCCGGTGCACCTCGTCGACGTTCGGGCCCTGAATCCTGGCCTTTTTAAGAAGCCCGTCCAATTTCTTGTTGCCCGAATACAGAATCGGACCGGTACTACCCGAATCGAGCTGAAGAAGGATGTGGCGGTTCCCTGAATCGGAGAGGGTGACTGAGACCACCAGACGATCCAAGAAGGGCAATTCGTCTTCAGGATATTTGGGAGAGACCAGGGAAATTCGCTCTCCATGAAGCTCGCCTTGCATAACCTTCGACCGATCGAGACAGACCAGTAGCCGGGAGTAGTCGATCAGAACGTCGAAATGTGCAAGGAAGTTCTCTCCCAGGACGCCTCGAATGCGCCGGTCCGCGGATTGGAGCGCACCTAAATCCTGGACGACGACCACTGGGTTCTTCAGGGTGTAGCCGCCGGCCTCCAGTGAGGTCAACGCCGCCACGGACCCATGCAGGAAGCTTGACGCGGTGATCAGGCCGACCGGGCCCTGCGATTTCAAATCGAGGCTGGCAGCGAGCGATGGGTCAATGATATTGGGCTGGCTTCCGGTATCGACCAGGAAATCGAATGGACCAGCCCCGTTGATCCTTACGGGAATCACCAGGAGGGAGTCCGCGACCAGCCGCGGATGCAGGGTGGAAACCTCGGCGGGACAGTGTGCTTCGGCATGGCTGAATGTGGAATTGAGCAGCAGTCCGGCGGCGAGAAGAATCCAGATGGATCCACGAAGAAAGGAGCATTTCATGTCGGCCTCCGCTCGCGGGGTGCGAGCCGAAGGCGACATTGGGGGCTATATCTGGCTACCTCAATGGATTGGGGGTAAAATGCGTGTCAATGACATATGGAAAAGATGTTGATTGGCGTAACTGCTGGCGGTTGTTTAACTTGAATCGTTGACGCGCAAGCTCGGCCGAACCTCGGGAGCAGTTTCGAAACGCAAGGATCTTCCCCAAATGGCAGAAACCCAGTCCCGGCCCAGACTTGTGCGGTTCGGTGCATTCGAGGCGGATGTTCAAACAGGGGAGCTGCGCAAGGACGGGGTGAAGCTGAAGTTTGG
>DASXGD010000409.1:0-19337 GCA_036489245.1 Occallatibacter sp.
TTCACGACTCCTGGCGAGTTTACGGTCGAAGTTCCCTAATCTGCTGCAAGAGACATGCTGTAAGCTTCGGTCAACCCGATAAGGCAGCTTCAACATGACCCAGGCATTGACACTCACTCTCGATTTTGCTGCAGCGACCGATATTGGCTGCAGACGCAGCAATAACGAGGACAGCTACGGCTACGACGCAGAGCAGCACCTCTACGTGGTGTGCGACGGGATGGGCGGCAATGCAGCCGGCGAAGTTGCCAGCGGGATGGCCGTGCGCACGCTGATTGAAGCGTTCGGCCAGCTGGGCCAGCAAGTCGTCAACGGCAGCGCGATGTCCCTGGTGGAGAACCGCCTGCTCGCATCCATCTTCGAAGCCAACCGCGTGGTGCGCGAGGCAGGTGCCGAAAATCCCGAATTGCACAGCATGGGCACGACCCTGGTCTGCGCATGCCTGGACGGGAACCGCGTCGTGATCGGCAACGTGGGCGACAGCCGCGCCTACCTCCTGCGCAACGGAAACTGCCTGCAGATCACGCAGGATCATTCCCTGCTCGACGAGGAAGTGCGCAGCGGCAACATGACCCCCGAGATGGCCGCCGCCTCCAACCTGCAGTCGGTGATTACCCGCGCCATCGGTGTAGCGGACCTGGTAGAGCCCGACCTGTTTGCAGCCGTACTCCAGGTCAACGATCTTCTCCTGCTGGCCTCCGATGGGCTGACGCGGTATGTCAACCCGGAAGAGATCGCGCAAGCTGCCGCCAACGGTTCGGAACTGACCGCGATCTGCCAGGCGCTCATCGACCACGCCAAGGAGCGCGGCGGCGCGGATAACATCACCTGCGTTTTGCTGCGCGCGCTGGAGATGCCCCCAGGAGCCATGCCGAACGAGCATGAAGCATTCTCGCCGGTGATTTGAGAAGGCGGACACCTCATCCTGGCGACGTTGTGACATCGCCAGTATGGGATCGCACGACCTCAGTTCGGTGCCGAGATCCAAAGCCCCAAGAGGATCATTGGTTGGCCGGCGGGGCGGCCGGCAGGATGACCGGGCTCGCGCAGTTCAGTCCAATGAATCCATCGCCAACGAGCAAGTCCGCGCCCGGACCGGATAGCTCGAAGGTGGCCGTCTTGGTGGCGCCCCCGGGGCCCGTGTTGCGGCCTTGAATGGTGGTCGCGGTATTAATGATGTAGTCCAGCCGGTATCCACCCGCCGTTTTCGTGATCTGGGCAGTGCGCACCAGTTCAAAGACCGACCAGGTGCCCTGCGAA
The DNA here is from genome assembly GCA_036489245.1 of Occallatibacter sp. Lineage (GTDB taxonomy): Bacteria > Acidobacteriota > Terriglobia > Terriglobales > Acidobacteriaceae > Telmatobacter. The sequence goes on from DASXGD010000409.1 coordinate 1,261, forward strand.
GGCAACGCCGGGGTTCCGTCATAGATGAGCGACGCGCTTTGAGCGCTGGCCGCATTCCACGTGAACTGCTGGCTGTTGCCGGCGGCCATGCGCTGGCCGTCCACCACAAAGGTCGCGCTGGAGACTCCGCCGCCTGGAACGAAGCGCACATTGAAGGTGAACGAAGCCGCCTTCTGGCTGGGCGGGTAAAGCGTCGTGCTGATATGCGCTGCGCGGTTGAAGTAAGCCACGAACTTCGGATTCACAGGCCCGGGCGCGGTCGGCGCTGCAACGTATTGCGCTCCCTGCGGAACGAGGATTGTTTTGAGCGGGCCGTTGTAGGCAGACCAGAGGACTCCCGTTTCCGGTGCGAACGCGTTATCCACCTCGGGCAGACTAGCCCGGGCATTGGCATTGTTGCTGAACGGGTACTTGCGGATCAGCGGGCTGATCGCGTCGCAGACTTTGCCGCCCCCCTTGTTGGCCGCGTCGCCGGGGGTCGGAGCCAGCTTGCTTACACAGTCAATTGGAGCCCTCATGAGGGAGGCGACCACGGCTTCGGTGTGCATTTGCGGATCGACATTGAAGCCCTGCGCCGCCTGCGTTACAGATCCGTTGGCCGCGATCACTTGTTGCGCAATGGGCGTGAAGGCCGCCGCATCCGGCGGGGCCGGGTTTTGCGCTACCAGTTGAATGGCGCCGGCCAGGTTGCTCAGCGCGGTCACGTAGGGCGTGCTCCCCGGCCCGATCAGGCGGTCGGTCGCGTTGGGATCGACCAGCACCTGGGTGGGCTGGAAGACCGACTTGATCTGCTGGTCGGAGACAGCGGTGTTGTGCGAAACGGTGTAGAACAGCGCCAGCAGCGGCGAGGCCGGGCCCGCCAGCGCGTTCAACCGATCCGGGGTTTCCTGCAGCGTGCCGCAGCCCACCTTCGCGCTGGCCAGGAAGGCGCGCCATTCCTTCAGAAAGTCAGCCGTGTACTGCGCGGAAAGTTCCCGTCCGATGTCGGAAACATTCAGCGATGATGCTGCCTGGTTGCCGAGCACCCAGGTTTCTCCCTGCGCATATTTCTCCGGGTGCTGGAGCGCGTCCTGCATGAACCCGAACCCCGTTTTGGTAAACGCGCCCCGCACGATGTGGCTATCCACCACATAGGTTGCGCTCCCCGGATACTGGCGGTTGAAATCGATCGTCTGGCTGTTCTTGTCGGCATCCGTCAGCATCGCCTGGTAAATGCGCGTCTTGGCCAGGAAATTGGAGAGAAACGCGCGCGTGTGCGCCACCACCAGCGCATCGGTGGTGACGTCGTAAGGTGGATGGCGCAGCAGTTCATTTCCGTAGAACTCAATCTGTTGCTGCGCCAGCGCCTTCTGGTCGGATTCGACTGCACGGGTGCCCACCCAGTACTGAAGAAATACGGGGGTGAGAAATTTGGTCTGGCTCTTATCCGGATTGCTGGTCGTGATCAGGTAGGCCTTGAGGGGGTTGTAGGCGGCGATGTAGGAAGTGAAATCGCTGCTGGTGGCCGGCGCATCGGGCAGGGTGCGCATGTAGGCTACCCAATTGGCCTGCGTGGGGTTCAGCAGCATGGGGCGGAAACGGTCGAAGTAGATACCGCGGGCCTGATCGTCGAGCTTGTCACCCCGGTAAAGGCCCCAGCGATAACTCCAGGGCGCGCCGTTCTGCCGGTAATCGTCGAGCTGAACGATGGTCTGCCGCAAATCGTCGAGGGCCTTCAGATCGCTCAGGCCGGGCAGCGAAGAGGCCGTCGCGTCCACCGAAGGAATGGGATGCGCCGCCTTCTGGATTCGATGTTCAATGCTCAGATTGTTGAAGAACGAGATGACCAGAAAGACGAGATAGAGCGCCAGCAAAAAGGCCAGCGTGCCGAACAGGATTCTGCGGAAAAGGCGCGCCGGCGCGGTCTGCGTGGTGGCGGAGAGAGCGCTCCTGTCGCCCAGAATTATTTCGGGAAACAGTCGCGGCAAGAAGGTCCATTGCGGCACCCGCGACGAACTCATCACCGGCGCGGCTGCGGGGCCGCGAGCTCCAGGCCGCCCCATGGAGAGGTTGATAAACTGCGTCGCGCCTGCATCCTGTGACTGCATGGGGCGCTCCACGGCCGCGGGAGCGTTGGCCATGCGCTCCACCATGCGGGCACGGATGCCGGTAAAGAAAAATCCGCGCAGGTAAGGATTGGCGCTGAGCTGGCTGGGCTTGCAAAGTTCCACCAGGTACTGGCTCAGGTTCTTGCGCACCTTGCCGAGTTCGCGAGGAAATTCATAGACTCCGGGAATGCTGGCCGGATCGTTTTCGCGGTCCAGCATCTCCACCCGGAATTCTCCCAGTTGGAAAACCAGCCCGTCGATCGAGCCGCCCAGCATGCGGGCCGCCTGGTCGGCGTAGGTTCCCACAGAAGCTTCGCTGCGCGGCAGCGGCGAGCCCAGTACCTGGCGCACTTCGGCGTCGGAAAGGTTGCGGACGTACTTTTCGAAATGGGGAATCCGATCCAGCTTGGTGACGATGACATAGACCGGAACGGGCATGCCCAGCAGGCGGCTGATCTCGCGCAATTGGCCGCCGGTGGTCCGCGCCGACGCCATGAGGGATTGACCGCCATCGCCCGCCAGAAGCTGTTCGGTGCTGAGACACACCACGACGGCACGCGGCGCGGCTCCGGTGCCGAAGGCCGAGCGGTATGCCCGGGCGCGGGTGCGATGGACCAGCCTTCCCAGGAGCGTGTTGTTCTGGCGAACCGCGGCGCCCACTTCCAGCAGCGCCGCGATCTTGGTGAACCACAGATTCAGCACTTCGGTCGGGACTTGTTCGCCTTCGTGCGGCGCTGTCCCCGCCAGCAGTTCCGGATCAAGCCCGGACCTTAGTACGGTGGTGGTCTTGGCAGTTCCGGAGTCGCCGAGTATGTAGACCAGAGGAAGCGACTCGAGTGTCTTCGCGCCTTGCTGCGAGGTGCGCAGCTTGCGATTGGCGTCATTCAGCAGCAGGTCCAGTTCGGCCGTGGCGGCGGTGCCGGGAAGTTCGCCTTGCTGCTCTTTCTCCTTCTTGGCGCGATAGTGCAACACCAGGATGACCACCGCGGCCGCGATGCCGAGCACCAGCACAATGATGACAAACGCGAGATAAAACCCACCCTGGAGATGCATTAGGGCGGCGAGGCCGAACGCCAGAAGCGCGGCTACCACAAGCACGACGAAGGCAAGGATGTAGGCGAGCAAGCAATCCCCCAGAAACGAAAAAGCACTAGCTGATCCGGACTAGCTTATCTGGGCGGCTCCGGAACTCAACAGAAACCAGAATCCGCCAAAGGCCAACAGCACGAGCACCAGTAACACCAGCGCGACAATTCCCAGGCCCCGGCTCCAGCGATCGACAGTCGACGTCTTTTTCACCTCCGGCGTGGCCGAATCGGGCAGGAAGCTCATAATTCCGCGGATGCGATCGATCTTCTCGCGCGCCTGGCGGATCAGGGTCTGAATCTCTCCGCCATAACGCGCCCCGGCTCCTCCCTGGCCCGCGGCGTATCCCATGCTCGCGACCAGAGCATACTTGCCCTTGAAGCCCAGCAGCATGGTCAGGCAGTAGACCTCGAGGACGTCGGCGGTTTCCTGCGAATCCTGGCGGGTGAGCAGCATGCGGAGATTATCGAAAAAGACTTCGCCGGCGCGATTGTGGCCGAACATCTCTTCCTGCATGGGGCGCTGCGCCCAGTCCGCGAAGGCCGGGCTTTGCAGCTTGAGCACCGATTCGTCCAGCAGCGACACCACAGAGAAGAAGGCCAGCTGATTGATCTCGCTCGAATACCCAAGCCCCTTGGCCTGCTCCATGGCCGCCTTGAGCGCCGCCCGGATGCTGGTGCGGAAATCCTGGGAATTGGCCGCCGACTGCTGGTTAAGGGACGCCAGGCGCAGAATGATGGTAAGAGCGTTTTCGTAACAGGAGGCAAGGTTTTGCGTACGCTGCGTCATGGCGTTCATCGGTTCTCTCCGCGGATGGTGCCTGGCCGGTAGCCCCGCTTTGCCCCAGCGAATTTCAGGCCAGGATCCGGCCAGCCCTCGCGAGCAGCCGACCGGGAACGGACTGGTTTCGAAACACTAAGAGCATAACTCAAGCGCAGGAAAGCACGGGGAAACTTCTCTTCGCGGATGGCGGGTTCGACTTTCATGAAACGGCGGATGGAGGATTTCACTATCTCATGGTGCGCAGATCCGGCTTGCGTTTCGAGGATCCCCCAGAATGCGTTTCCGCGGCTTCAGTCAGCGACGGAAACCGCAGTCCCGAACCACGCCGCGGGATTGCTCTTTACGCCGCGATGATGGGCGTGTAATCTTCGCAATGAACCCAGTCCGCGAGCCGAGCAGGAATCTCCTTTCATGACCAAAGACAATCCCAATCCGGAACAACCGGATCCATTAAGCGCCACCGGCATGTTCCTCCGGGCTTTCGATGTGGAAGGAGAGAAAAAGCCGTCCGACCCGTTTGCCCCGGCGCCGCCCGCCTCGCGTCCTCCGAGTGCCGGAAGCGAGCGGCCGCCGTATCCATCGGGGGCACCGCCGCAGGGTACGGGTCGGGGTACGGGTCAAGGTGCAGGTCAGGGCGATTTCACCCAGATGTTCAACTCGCAGGGACAGCGGCCCGCTCCGCCGCCCGCTCAACCGGCGACCGAGGCCCCGACCGCCGTATTCAGGGCTCCTGCCTATCCGGGTCCGCCGCCTGCTCCCCCCGACCAGCCGCCCGGCGAGTTTACCCGCATCTTTGTTTCGGGGGTTACGCCACCTCAGGCGCAGCCGGCCCGGACCGTCGAAGAACCGCCGCGGCCCGCTCCCCTGTCCTCAGCCACTTTTCTGGGGTCTGTGCCTTCCTCGGGGCCGTCGCGCGCCAAGGGATTCTCGTCGCCGGGAATTTCCGATTCAGCCGAAGGCGGCTTTACCCAGTTCTTCAGCGCCCCAGCAAGGCCAAGTTCGCCACCGCAATCCGCCGCGCCGCCTCCACCACCTCCGCCTATGCGGCCCCAGCCGGCTCCCGACAACTCATGGAGGGACGATCCGTTTTTCCGCGCGCCCGAGAAACCGCCGGAACAGCCATCCCAGAGTGTCACCAGCATCCTGTCTTCGCTATCTTCCCCGGCTGGCTCAACCTCGCGGCCTCCGGAACCGGCGCCCTACCGGCCCGAGCCGTTGCCATCGTATGCCCCGCCCAAGCCCTCCGAATCATCGCCGGCGGATCCCGGTGGAGTAACACGCCTCATTCAGCGCCTTGCCCAGGAGCAGTCCGCGCCCGCCGCGGCGCCTCCGTTCACGCCTGAGCCGGCGCAAGGTTCGGGACCGGGCGAGTTCACGCGCATCATGTCCGCCCCGGCGACAAGGCCGGCGATGGGGGCGCCGCCTCCGCCTGCTGCCGCACCCCCGGCTCCTTTATTTGCGGCTCCGCCTCCGCCGGCGATGCCGAAGATTGCCCCCCCACCCTTCGCACCTCCACCATTCGCGGCCCCTCCACCCGCGGCAGCCCCGCCTCATGCACCTGCTTTTGCTGCGCCAGCGCCGCCGGCGTTCGCGGCCCCGGCCATAGCCATGCCCAAGCCTGCACCACCGCCCCCGGCTCCCGCTCTCGCGGCGCCCAAAAGCAAGCTCGAAGCCATGGTCCCCATCCTGCTGGTGATCAATACATTCCTGCTGCTCTTGTTGCTGATGGTTGTGATCTTCCTGATCAAGGCGAAGTGACAGGTGGGTTTGTAGGGTGTATGCGACAGGCTCAGCCGGACTCGCGTGGTTAGTCGAAGACCCATGTACAACTCGGAAGTTGACTACTCCCCGGTCCCATCCCCCGCAAGGGCACCTGAACTCATTCAATCCTTGGGGAAGAAAGCACAGCCCGATTGAAAGCCGCCAGCAGATTGCGTATCCTTCCCCCGTGAAGCAGAGTTCCCTCCCTCTCGCTCTCATCCTCCTGCTGCTGGCCGGCTGCCACTCTACGACGACTTCGGCTCCGCCGCCCGAGCCGGCCGCCAGGCCGGCTGCCGCGCAGGCCCATACCAGCGCCGCGTTCGACTTCTACCTTCTCAATCTCTCCTGGTCGCCCGAATTCTGCCACTCGCACCCCACCGCCGCCGAGTGCGCCGCACATTCCACCTTCGTCCTCCATGGCCTGTGGCCGGAGAACAACAACGGCTCGTATCCCGAGAACTGCTCCTCGGCTCCCGGCCCCGCCGATCCATCGCAATACAGCGACATCTACCCAGACCCCAGCCTCCTCCAGCACGAGTGGGCAACGCACGGCACCTGCTCCGGCCTGTCCCCGGACGACTTCTTCTCCTCCGCGCGCAAAGCATTCCATTCGGTCACGATTCCTCCCAAACTCGCCCGCCTCCAGTCGCAAATCTCCCTGCCGCCCGATCAGATCCTGGGTCTGTTCACGGCCAGCAATCCCCAGATCCCGCAAGCCGCCCTCGCGTTAAGCTGCGGCAGCAACTACCTCACCGCGGTTGAGGTCTGCCTCGACAAGAGCCTTCAACCTATCGCCTGCAGCGGGGTTCGCTCCTGCCGTGCCAACACCGTCCGCATCCCCCCGCCGTAAAGCGGCGTTCTTTCCTGACTCCGCCTGCTCCGCTAACTCTGCCAACTCCGCTAAACTCACTCCATGGAAGACATCGCGGCGTTTATCCGCCGCCTCCCCAAGGCCGAAATCCATCTGCACCTCGAAGGCACCATCACGCCTTCCACCCTCGTCGAGCTGAGCCGTCGCCACGACTCCAAACCGCTCTCCCTCGCCAGGGCCAGGACCCTCTATCACTTCACCGACTTCACCGGCTTCATCGAAGCCTTCAAAGCCGTCACCCGCCTCCTGTCCGGCCCCGACGACTACGAACTGGCCACCTGGCGGATGATGGAACAGCTCGCCGCCCAGGGCGTCGTTCACGCCGAAGTCTATATTTCGGTTGGTGTTATCTATATGTGGCGCAACTACGACCCGCTCTGCTTCGAGCCCATCTTCGCGGGCCTGGAGCGAGCCCGGGAGCGGGGCGAACGAGAACTCGGCCTGTCTCTCTTCTGGATCTTCGACGCCGTCCGCCACTTCTCCGTGGAAGAGGCAGGCGTCGTGTTCCGCAAGGCCGCCGAGATGCGTACCCGGTATCCCTCCATCATCGGCATCGGCCTGGGCGGAGACGAGCGCAAGGCCCGCTCCGAACCCTTCCGCAAGTTTTATGCGGCGGCGGCCAAGGCCGGCCTTCGCCTCACCAACCACGCCGGCGAGACCACCGGCCCGGAAGCCATCCGCGAAGCCCTCGCCATCGGTTCCGAACGCATCGGGCATGCACTGTCGGCCTACCAGGATCTCGATCTACTCGAAGACCTAAGAGCCCGAAGGGTACCGGTGGAATTGAATCCCACGTCCAACGTCCGCACCGGGGTCTGCCCCTCGTTTGCCGAGCACCCGCTGCGCCGCTACTTCGACGCCGGCCTCCTGGTCACGCTCAATTCTGACGACCCCGCATTTTTCGGGTCCGACGTGGCCAACGAATACCTTCTGGCCCACACCCAGCAGGGCTTCAGCCGTGACGAACTGCGCCAGTTGGCCTGCAACTCCATTCAGGCCAGCTTTCTTCCCGAAAAGGAAAAGGTCCGTTTGCTTTCCCGCAACGACAATACTCCAGTAACCAAATGATGATCGAAACGTCCCACGATTGAAACGGGTGCAGTACGAACTGCGGTATCATCGTCAGCAGGAGGCTTGATTCGATGTCCACGGAACCCGAGGCCCTTCCACAAGACGAGCAAGCAGGCGAACGCAAGACTTTACGCCTCATCGGCTGGTTCTCCATGGGAATGGCCGTGGCCACGATCGGGATCTACCTGGGCTACGAACTGCGCTGCCGCTACAAGTTCAACCGCCGCACTCCGTATGACTTCTATGCGAACGCCGGATCCCAGACCGCCAACGACTTCGGCGTAGGTATCTGATCGCGTCTCCGAGGTTCGCTCGATAATTGAGCTGTCATCCTGAGCAGAGTCCGCCGCGGCGGACGAAGTCGAAGGACCTGCGGTTCGGGCGCTTCAATTTACGCAATGAACTTCAGTGTCACGACACGGATTTCTCCTCGAACAGCCTCCGTTTCTATGGCCTGGTAGCACGCCGCTGCGTCCCGTGAAACCAAAAAAAGCCTCGAAGGAATCATCCTCCGAGGCCTTCGTCATTCGACAAAAACTCGTCCAAAACGCCCGCCCCACCACAGGTGGCTCAGGCCATAGCTTCCCGGCCCATCGTCTCGAACCTCAACTGGTTTGAGTTGCGGTCCGCATCGATGCGCACGTGGCCTCCGTGCAGGATTTCGCCATCCAGAATCTTGATGGCCAGCGGATCCTGCACCATGCGCTGCAAGGCCCTCTTCAGCGGACGCGCCCCGTAAGCCGCATCCGAACCAGCAGCCAGGATCAACTGCCGCGCCGGCTCGGTGAGTTCGAGCGAGATCTGCCGGTCGGCGAGCAGCTTGCGTAGGTCGTTCAGCCGCAGCTCGAGAATCGAGTTCATCTGAGCGTGGCCCAGCGGACGGAAGATCACCGTGTCGTCCACGCGGTTCAGGAATTCGGGACGGAAGTGCTCCCGCAGCAGGCGCATCACGCTCTCCCGCGCCATCTCGAAGTCGTGTTCCGTCTTCAGCGCCTCGGCGCCAAGGAACGCAGCCCCCAGGTTCGAGGTCATAATCAGCACCGTGTTCTTGAAGTCCACGGTCCGCCCCTTGGAGTCCGTCAGGCGCCCGTCATCCATCACCTGCAGCAATATGTTGAACACATCGGGGTGCGCCTTCTCGATTTCGTCGAAAAGGATGACCGAGTAAGGCCTGCGCCGTACAGCCTCAGTCAGCTGGCCGCCCTCATCGTATCCGACGTATCCCGGAGGCGCGCCGATCAGCCGCGCCACCGCGTGCTTCTCCATGTACTCGCTCATGTCGATGCGGATCATGGCCTGCTCGTCGTCAAACAGGAACTCGGCCAGCGCGCGAGCGGTCTCGGTTTTGCCCACCCCCGTAGGTCCCAGAAAAATGAACGAACCGATTGGCCGCTTGGGATCGCTCAAGCCGGCGCGCGAGCGGCGAATCGCGTTCGCCACCACGGTCAGCGCCGCATCCTGCCCGATCACCCGCTCCTTGAGCCGCTGCTCCATCTGCACCAGCTTCTTCACTTCGCCTTCCAGCATGCGCGACACGGGAATGCCGGTCCACTTGCTCACGATTTTGGCGATGTCCTCTTCGTCAACCTCTTCCTTGAGCATCCGCGCCACGCCATTGCCCTGTTTCGTGGCGCCGTCCTGGGCGGCGTTCAGCTTGCGCAGCTCCGCCTCCAGTTTCGGAAACTCGCCATATTGAATCTGCGCGGCGCGCTCCAGCTGGCCTTTGCGCGTCTGCTCTTCGGCTTCGAAGCGCAGCGCTTCAATCTGCTTCTTCAGCTCGCTGATGCGCGTAATCGCTTCGCGCTCCTGGGTCCAGCGGGCGCGCAATGCGGTGACTCTTTCCTTGATTTCGGAGAGCGCCCGTTCCACTTCCACCATGCGCTCGCGGCTGTTCTTGTCCGTCTCGCGCTTAAGCGCGGCGCGCTCGATTTCGAGCGACGTAGCCTCCCGTTCCAGCTGGTCGATCTCCGTGGGAACGCTGCCGATCTGAATCGCCAGCGAAGCCGCCGCCTCGTCCACCAGGTCAATCGCCTTGTCGGGCAGGAAGCGGTCGCTGATGTAGCGATGCGACAGCGTAGCCGCGGCCATAATCGCCGAATCCTTGATGCGCACGTTGTGGTGCGCCTCATAGCGATCCTTCAGCCCACGCAGGATCGCGATCGTGTCTTCCACGTTGGGCTCGCCGACATAAACCGGCTGGAAGCGCCGCTCCAGCGCCGCGTCCTTCTCGATATATTTGCGGAACTCGTTCAGCGTGGTTGCGCCGATGGCCCGCAATTCACCCCGCGCCAGGGCAGGCTTCAACATGTTGCTGGCATCGATGGCGCCCTCGGCCGCACCCGCGCCCACCAGGGTGTGCAGCTCGTCGATGAACAGGACAACCTGCCCGTTCGACTCTTCGATCTCCTTCAGCATGGCCTTCAGCCGGTCTTCGAACTCGCCGCGATATTTGGCGCCGGCCAGCATCGAACCCAGGTCGAGCGAGATCACCCGCTTGTCTTTGAGGATCTCCGGCACGTCGCCCGAAGCAATCCGGCGCGCCAGCCCTTCCACGATGGCGGTCTTGCCCACGCCGGGTTCGCCGATGAGCACGGGATTGTTCTTGGTGCGCCGGCTCAGCACCTGGATCACGCGGCGAATCTCTTCATCGCGTCCGATCACCGGGTCAAGCTTGCCGCGCCGCGCCAGCTCCGTCAGGTCCTTGGCATATTTTTCCAGTGCCTGGAATTTGCCTTCCGGGTTCTGGTCGGTCACGCGCTGCGATCCGCGCACCGCGGTCAGGGCCTGCAGAATCACTTCGTGCGTGGCGCCGATGGCCGCCAGCGCATCCTGCGCCGGATCGCCCTTCTGGCGCGCCACTCCAAGCAAAAGATGTTCCGTCGAGACGTATTCGTCTTTGAAGTTGGCGGCTTCTTTGAAGGCCTGGTCGACGACCTTGTTCAGTGCCTGGCTCACACCGGGCTGCGCCGACGACCCCGCCACCCGCGGAAGCTTCTGCTCGATCTGGTGCAGGCTGTTCTCCAGCCGTTCGGTGGGAACACCGATTTTCCCCAGCACCGCCGGAATGACTCCCTCGCGGTCCTCGATGAGCGCCAGCAACAGGTGCGTGGGCACAATCTCGGGGTTGCCCTGCTCGGCCGCGCGCTCCTGCGCCTGCTGCATCGCCTGCTGCGATTTCACCGTAAGTTTTTCCCAACGAATTGGCATAAATACAGCTCCTAGCCTCTAGCTTCTAGCTCCTAGCTCGTTCGCGCCAGGATTGAAGCAGCAGGTCTCACATGAAAGATTTCGGATTACTCTTGCGTGTTGCATAAAAAAACCGGCGCCGGGGCTTTCAAATCACCCCAGCGCCCATTACAGATGCCACCAAGCCCCAGCACGATGAGCTAGAAGCTAGTAGCTAGCAGCTAGAAGCTGCTTTCTTACCTCGCCCCCACCAGTTCGGGCTCTTCCTTCTTCGCGCCGCCGCCCAGGTTGACCTTGATCTGCTTGGGCTGTGCCTCGGGCTTCTTGCTCAGTTCGAGCTTCAAAATCCCGTTCTCATAGTTCGCCTGCACGTGCTCGGTGTCAACCGTCGAAGGCAGGGTGAAAGCGCGATAGAACGTTCCGTACCGCCGCTCGATGCGATGGAAGTTCTCTTCCTTCTCTTCCTTCTCGAACTTGCGCTCGCCCTTGACCGTCAGAGTGTTGTTCTCCACCCGGATGTCCAGATCCTTTTCATTGATCCCGGGCACTTCGAGCTTCAGGACAACTTTCTTGGAGTCCTCATAGATATCCACGGCGGGCACAAAGCTGGCAGCCGTCAGAGGGCTGTCTCCATCATTCATGTCGCGGAACAGGTTGTTCACGCGGTTCTGCAAAGCAACGACTTCGCGAAATGGATCCCAACGGGTAATTGTCATGGCAATGTTTCCTCCACATGTTGATTTCAAAATTTTTGGATGGGGTCGGGAACTTCGGCTCCCGAACGCTCACTCCATCTGATGGAAACTATAGCACAAATGATGCATAAAATGTGAGTGTTTAACACTCATCAATTGAATGATCCTATAAACTGCTTAATCCAAGCAACTTACGAACTAGCCCAACCTCCACCAGCCCACCTCCATCTCCGGCCCTCGAGTCCCTCGGCCGTTGGATGCCGTCTCTTCCGGATCGGTGACATACCCGGCAAACTTCCTCGCTGTCCCTCCCGGCCGCCCTTTTACAATGAAAGACCAATGCTCGCCCTCTCCGGTGTTCCCCTTCCCATCGACTGGCATTGGATCTGGCTCGTTGTTGCCGCGTTTCTCGCCGGAGTGCTGAATGCCGTGGCCGGCGGCGGCTCATTCCTGCTTTTTCCCGCCATGCTGGGTACAGGCATGCTGCCGGTGCGGGCCAACGCGACCAATACGGTCGCTCTCTGGCCCGGCCAGGTCACCTCGATTTACGCCTATCGCGAAGACGTCCGCAAGAACCGCCGCCTTGCCTTTCCCATGGGCCTGGCCGGCCTGCTCGGCGGCACCGCCGGAGCGCTGGTGTTGCTCCATACCCCGCAGACAACATTCATGCACCTCGTTCCCTGGCTCCTGCTGATTGCCGCCATCATTTTCGCGCTCAGCCGCCCCATGACACGCTGGCTCGATCAGGTCAAAGCGGCCCGCCACAGCAGCAGTGCGGCCCAGGCCCCGCGCTCGCCGCACCGCTTGCTGGTCTTCCTCGCCACCGTCGCGGTCTGCTTCTACATCGGCTACTTCGGCGCCGGCGCCGGGTTCCTGATCATTACTCTCCTGTCCCTGTTCGGCTTCGAGGATCTGAACGAGATCAACGCCCTCAAGGTCGTCTCCACCACCGCCGCCAACGGCATTGCCTTCCTGATCTTCGTCATCGGCCGCGAGGTGGAATGGCGCTATTGTCTCCTCGCCATGATCGCCTGCGCCATCGGCGGATACACCTCAGCCCGCTTCGCCCGCATGATCCCCCAGCCCGTCCTGCGCGCCACCGTCATCGTCATCGGGTTCGGTATGGCCGCCTGGTACTTCTACAAAACCAGCTTCTAGGGCCTTGTCAACACGACCCGGCAACTTGTGGAGATTAACCTCCAAAAGCACGGAAAGGTTGTACACTCGGTGCACTGCCCCAGCGCGGCAGGTTCAGGTATCAATCACTCACACGGGTGGCTCGAAGATGCAGATTTCTGATGAACTCCTTCGAGGACGAACAGTGATCTCGGCTGACGGGCAGGCGATCGGAGAAGTGGCTGCTCTGTTTATCGACACCGCCACCTGGATGATCTCCGCGCTCCAGGTCAAATTGAGCAAGGCAGCCGCCGAGCAGCTCGGTGTTACGCGTGGCCTGCTACGCGCTGCCACATTGGAGCTGTCTGTCAGCATGGTCCAGTCGGTTGGGGATGCTGTCCTTCTCTCCGTTCCCACGCTGGAATTGCGGAAGACTCTTCCGCAAGCCGCCGACCGGCAAGGGGAACAGTCTTAACTCCTGCAATGGTCCGCAACACGCTGCAGCCAAGGTACCTGGGGGCAACACAGCAGACCCCTGACCCTTGTAGACTGTACTTATGACCCACGAAGGCATCCGCATCATGTCCCCGGAAGAGAACGCGCGCCACGCAGAGGCCGAACGCACCCTGCCCCGGATCGCCGTCACTCCGGAAAAAGTGCGGGTGTTGCTGACCGAGGCCAAGGGCCTCGAGATCGACTGGGCCGACGGACACAAGAGTGCCTGGACCTTTGCCTGGCTGCGCAACGGATGTCCCTGCGCCACCTGTAACGAGGAGCGCAAGCTCGATGGCCGCCAGCCCGGCCAGCCGAAAAAGAAGCCGGCCGAACTGCTGCCCATGTACACCGCCCCCGCCAAGCCAGCCAGCGTCCACCCCGTCGGCCGCTACGCTCTCCAGTTCAATTGGCTCGATGGCCACACCAGCGGCATTTATTCCTGGGAATTTCTGCGCCGCCATTGCCAGTGTCAGGAGTGCCGATTCGCCGCCGCCGAAACCACCGGGACGCCGAACTGAATGTCTGGGCTGGATCAGGCGGTGCGGGACGTATTAGGATTCAATGACTGGAGAGTGCAATGATCAAAAAAGTCTGGACTCGCCCCGAAGTCAAGCAAATTAACCTGGGCTGCGAAATTAATTCATACGCTCCCGCAGAACTCTAGTCCGTGCTCATCTCAGGCCGCTGGGGACAGCGGCCAGAGGCGGGGTTCCCAGTAGAATCCGCGCCGACGCCGTATCAAGGCACGGCCTAGTCCGACACGTCAGGCCCCGACTTGCACGCCGCCGGAGAATCCGGATGAGGCCCTTTGAGCTGTCCGGCCTCCAGATCCAGCGCCAGCCGCACATTGTCAGAGCGTATGCCCACCGGCCCGTTCAGATCGGCGGCTTGCGGGCCGACGTCCCCCGCCCATACTTCTTTGCCATCGATGGACACCGCCATTCCGGTTCCCCGCATGTTCGCGGCCAGGCTGTGAGAATCGCCCCGCCGCAACGCCGGCGCCGGATGGCTTCGAACTGCATTGATGTTCTGGTAGCCGCGGTTCCCGCATTCCGAGCTTGTCGTCTGCTGCGCATTTCGCTTCACCGAGACCACGATCCTTGACTCGGGCTCGAACCGCCACATGACATACACCAGGTTGCAGGCATTCTGCGCGCGCAGCTTCAGCCCGAATTGCCGCCGCACTTCGCCGGAACCAAGACGCGATTCCTGCGCCGTCGGGCCAACATAAGTGAAATGCGCCAGGATCGCCGGCGCGGTCTGTGTGTTAACGTAGGCGCGCATCTTGGTTGTCTCGACCGAAAGCCGGTGGTCCGGCGCGGTCGCAACGGCTCCCTCGGTCACGCACAGACTGCTGCGGGGGATCACGATCCTGCTGCCTGCAACCTGGGCGTGGGCGCTTCCAGGCATCGCGGCAACCAGTCCTAGAAACACGGTGATTCGTAAAGCACCCATCCGTTTCGCCTCCCTGATGACGACTCCTTCTGCAGCTTACGTCCGCGCTTATTCTCGTTCGAAAAATTTATTTCGCAACTTTCGCATCGGGCGCGGGTTCGATCCGTTCATCACGGCTATGTAGCCTTTCACGAACGAAAACCCCATCCAAAGAGGGTTCCGCCGCACCGATCGAATAACCATTCTCTCCCTCGTCCAGCACCGCGATTGGACAAACAAGCTCTACCCGCGAAAGGCAACTGCCGCATCACGTACCACAGTTCGTCCTGACCTGGAGGCTTCCCATGAAGAGCACCACGCTGGCTCTTTCCGTCCTGCTTGCCACCCCTCTCACTGTTTCCGCTGCTGACTACCACTCCGACCACCTCATTCCGGCCGGCTCACTGATCCAGTGCACCTTGTCCGAGCCAAGGCTCTCCTCAAAAACCACCGCCATCGGCGACCCAGTATCGTGCCGGCTCAGCCACACCGCACGCTATGGCCGAGGGTCGCTGCCCTACGACAGCTTCCTCGTAGGACGCTTCGAAGCCTACAAGGATCCGGGCCACTTCGTTGGCAAGGGCTGGATGGAGCTGACGTTTGACCACATGGTGATCGAGCCGGACACCGTCGTCTCAGTCGACGCCAGGGTCGTGGATGTGCCAGGCTACGCGATCGACCGGCAAGGGCGCATCCTGGGCAAAGGACATGCGACGCGCGATACGGTCCTGTGGATGATTCCTGTCCTCTGGCCCATCGACCTGATCATGCTGCCGATGCGCGGCCCGCGCCCGGTTCTCAAAGAAGAGACCCGGCTCACCCTCAAGGTGATGGACGACCTCTACGTGCCCGAGGGAGGAGCCGAGCCGGAACGCGATCCGTATGGGCTGTCGCACCGTCCTTCGGCTCAACTCGATCCGCCGCCCGTCGAACAGCAGCCCGCTCCGCAGCAGATGGCCGAGGCGCCGCGGCAGAATTACGCGCCGCCCCAACCCTCCTACGCGGCCCAGCCATACTATCCTCAGCCTCAGCCGATGTATGCTCCGCAGCCCGTCTACATCGCTCCACAACCCATTGTTCTGGCCGCTGCGCCGGTGTTCGTGATGCCGCAGCCGGTGTACGTTACGCCCCCCGCGATGTATATGGCGCCGCCGGCAATGTACGCGGCGCCGCCAGCAATGTACATGGCGCCGCAACAGGCCTACGCGGCTCCGTCAGGTTACGGGTATGGGGGCCCGCCGATGGCTTCGTCCTCGATGTGGGGACCGATGCGGTCCACCGTCCCCGTGCGCAGTCTCTACGGCTACTAGCGAGCGTTCTTTGAAATTCGCAACACCAAGCTGCCGTCCTAAGCCTTGATCGGCCTCATGGCCCATCGAAAGGAATGAAAAACTCAGCGTACTTTTGCCGTCCCTGCAGAGACGGGTCGAGACTCGCCAGGCGGGTCGAAACTAGCCCAGGAGAAGCGCCGTGCACTCCTGGGTAGCATGGCAACGGGGTCGCGCGTCCCAGAAACCCTTCGAGATTCCTTGTCACTGAGGATCTTCGATAAGCGAATCGAAATCTGGGCTTGCGGAATCCAAAGGTGAGAACTTAGACCAAAGGGGATTCTCGTGCCCACGCTAGAGGCTGGTTTCCTGCAGAATCAACTGGAGGAGCGCAAGCGCCGGCTCGATGCGGCGGTTGCCTCCGCACCCCGAAACTCAGAGCTGGTCAACCTCTTGCGCGAAGTAGATTCAGCGCTGGAGCGCGTGGCCGAAGGCGTCTACGGTCTGTGTCTGGAGTGCCACGAAGCGGTAGAACCCTACCGCCTGCTCGCCGATCCGTTGGTGCGCTACTGTCTGGACCACCTGACCCAACCTGAACGGGCCGATCTCCAGAGAGACCTCGACCTGGCTTCTCGGGTCCAGCGCAACCTGTTACCGCAAAATGGCCTGTGCGTTGGCGGCTGGGAGACGAGCTATCACTTCGCGCCAGTCGGCGCCGTCAGCGGCGACTATTGCGACTTGATCGCCTCCGATGGCCAGCTCCTCTTCCTGTTGGGCGACGTCTCGGGTAAAGGCGTGGCGGCTTCCATGATCATGGCACAGCTGCACGCCTTGTTTCGCAGCCTCGCGGGGATGTCGCTCCCGCTCGGCCAGATTGTCGCGCACGTCAACCGCGTCTTGTGCGAAAGTGCGCTGGCGGGGCAGTACGCTACGTTGGTGTGCGGGCTGGCGAAGTCAACCGGAGAGGTAGAAATTCATAACGCCGGCCACTGTCCCGCAATCATCGCTGGGCGCGAGGGCGTGTTTTGCATTGAATCTACCGGCTTGCCGCTGGGGATGTTCCTTGAAACCAAGTCTTCCGCCACGCGCCTTCACATGGAATCCGGCGACACGCTTTTCCTTTACACGGACGGCCTTTCCGAAGCCCGCAACGAGAGCGACGAGTACGGCGTGGACCGCGTCATGACCCTGGTACGCCAGCAGGGTGCGCGCCAGCCTGCGGAGTTGGTCGCGGCCTGCATTGACGACCTGAGGGCGTTTGTCAACGGCGGCCAGAGCCTCGACGACATGACTGTTTTGGCCGTCCGGCGCAGCGCCTAGGCGCGACCCCGTTTTTCCGACCGCGTTTTTCATGGGACTGATGGTCGCTGAATTTCGTCGCTGGCCCCATCAATTTCTGGGGAGCCCAAGCTTTTCAAAAAGCCAGGCGTAATGCCTCCGCGGCATTCTGCGCCACCAGCAGGAGAGCGCGGTTTTCCGGCTTCAGGAAACCAGCCGCGACGGTCGAATCGAGAAACTCGAGCAATCCATCCCAGTACCCTGCGGTGTTGATCAGGATGCATGGTTTGGCATGCAGCCGAAGTTGCGACCAGGTGATGATTTCCAATGTCTCGTCGAGCGTTCCATAGCCGCCCGGCAGGATGAGAAACGCGTCCGCCAGCGCCACCATGCGCGCCTTGCGCTGGTGCATGGTGGCCACAGTTTCGAGGCGAGTCAGTCCGGTGTGTGCAATCTCCCGTCCCGCAAGCACCTCGGGTAATACCCCGATGACCTCCGCGCCTCCGGCAAGCGCCGCGTCGGCCACCGCTCCCATCAGCCCCACGTTGGCGCCTCCATACACCAGGCCCATGTGGGCAGCCGCGATCTCACGCCCCAGCGCGCGTGCCTCCGCCAGGTACGCGGGATCGTTTCCGTCCGCCGATCCGCAATACACGGCCACGAGGAACTGAGGCTTGGCTGCTGAGATCACTCGTGATCAGGATAGCGCGAACGCGAACCGCAGCTTGTGAACCAGGAATGCAACCGTCGTCCGGGTCGCAACTCGGGCTTGGATTTCCCCCCGCGGATCGGCGCATACTGTTGTCATGGCCACGATGCCCAATTCGGAAGAACTCTGGACCGTTCGCGAATACCTGCGGACAAGTTGGAGCCCCGACCGCGAACTCGTGGATGGGCGAATCGAGGAAAGGAACTTGGGCGAGAAAGAGCACTCGATTATTCAACG
>DASXGD010000411.1:0-2558 GCA_036489245.1 Occallatibacter sp.
GCGATACCTCGGGCAACCGGGAAAGCTCGCAGTTCGACACTGCGATGGGAACGCGCCGTTTGCATTGACGCTCCGTTCCAGTGGCCGTAGGCTCATATTTATGGAATTCAAGATTAGCGAACTGGAGCGGGATCCGATCGAATTCGATCTCCGGTTCAAGCCTGGAGTGATCGACTTCGGAGAAGAGGCGGAGCAGAACGGGCCCCTGGCCGCCGACGGCCGGGCAGAAGTGCTGCACGAGCACCGCGGCCCCAAGGACATTGTGGCCGATATCCGGCTCCGGGGCCATTTCGATGGAAAATTCGAAGTTCCCTGCGCCCGTTGCGTGGAGCCGGTGACGATACCGCTGGAATCGGATTTTGACCTGATTTTCCGGCCGGTGGGAGCCGACGCCGGAGCGCCGGAACGGTCGATTACTGCGCCCGAAACCGAAATCGGGTATTATCAAAAGGACAGTCTGTTGCTTGAGGATGTGCTGCGGGAGCAGGTACTTTTGTCTCTGCCGGTCAGGACCCTGTGCAAGCCCGACTGCAAGGGACTTTGCCCGCGCTGCGGCCAGAACCGCAACAGCCAGGCTTGCTCCTGCGAAGAGGGTCCGGGCGATCCCCGCTGGGAGGCGCTGGCCGAACTCCGCGGCCGGATCAAGTCCTGAAGTATGAGCCCCTTGAGAACTCCGATGCTTCTGTCTGCGCCGCGAGGCTGATACGAGGATTGCGGTCTGGTTACCGGATCCGATGGCGGGCAGAGACACGAAAGGAATTGCACCATGCCGAATCCGAAAAGGCGCCACTCCACGCGCCGCACCGCCAACCGCCGGGCGCACGATTTTCTTACCGCGACTGGGGTTTCCGAATGCCCTAATTGCCACGAAAAGAAGCTGCCCCATCGTGCCTGCCCCAAGTGCGGGGCCTACAAGGGCCGCGCCGTTCTGGACATCAAGGAAGCCGCCAAGTAAGCTGGTCTGCCGATGCTCATCGACATCGCGTTGGATGCGGTAGGTTCCGACAAAGCACCCGAGCCTGAGATTCGCGGGGCTATCCTCGCGTGCCGTGCGCTGCCCGTGCGGGTGCACCTGGTCGGGCCGGAGCGCGAGCTGCGCGACCTGCTCGATGAGCACCTCGAAGACGAAGACCTGCCCATCGTCCTTCACCATGCGTCGGAACGTATCGGCATGGACGAGAAAGCGGCGCAGGCTGTCCGAACCAAGCGGGACAGCTCCATGCGCGTCGGCTTGAAGATGGTGCGGGAGCGGAAGGCGGCAGGATTTGTGACCGCCGGCAATACCGGCGCCGCGATGGCTACGGCCAAGATGGTTCTGGGCGCTTTGCCCGGGGTAGACCGGCCCGCCCTGGCAACCCCGATGCCCAGCGCCACCGGAAGTCCATGCGTATTGCTCGATGTCGGCGCCAACGTCGATTGCAAGGCTCACAACCTGGAGCAATTCGCCGTCATGGGCGAGATGTACGCGCGCAGCGTGCTCAAGATCGAGTCGCCCCGCGTTGGGCTGCTCTCCATCGGCGAGGAAGAAACCAAGGGCAACGAACTCACCCGCGAAGCGTTTCCGCTGCTCAAGGCGCTCCCCATCAAGTTCATTGGCAACGTCGAGGGCCGCGACATTTTCAGCGGCCAGGCCGACGTGATCGTGTGCGACGGCTTTGTGGGCAACGTGGCTCTCAAGACCAGCGAAGGCGTCGGCCGCTTTGTGCGCGATGTGCTGCGCGAGTCGCTCACCCGCACCGTCACCGCCAAGGTGGGTGCGCTGCTCTCACGCCAGGCTTTCAATGCGTTTCGCCGCCGGCTGGACTATACCGAATACGGTGGCGCGCCGCTCTTGGGCGTGCGCGGCGTATGCATCATCGGCCACGGCTCATCCAACGACAACGCGATCTACAACGGCATCCGTGTAGCGTACGAATTTGCCAAGGCGGGCACCAACGAACGCATCGAGCAGGAGTTTGCCCGCAATTCCCACCGCCATCCTCGCAATGGCGAAGCAGCCGATGACGCCACCATCCACTGATTCTTTCCATGTCTGACAGTTCTGGACAATCCGGCGCCTCGCCTGGGGGTGGGCCTGGGCCTGGGGTCCAGAGCCCCTTCCTGGCTTCGGTTCTCGACCAACTCGCCTGCCCCGCCTGCCTCGGAGACCTGCGTCTGGACGGACCTCGATTGCTTTGCGGTGGATGCGGGCGGATTTATCTCATCGTTGATGGCATTCCAGTGCTGATCGCGGAGCAGGCCGTGCAGCGGGATGCTGACGGCGGGGATGGCGGCGGGAATGCCCCCACAAGGCGCAGAGGTTAAAACCGCTCACCCGAACAGCGCCACAATCTCCGACATGTACAAGGTTTCCTCGGTGAACGTGAAGGTGCCATGGTCGCGCACCTCGCGGGCCGCATGCAGAAAGGCAGTCATCGCCGCACGGGCAAAGCCGGAACCGAGGCTGACGCGGCGCACTCCGAGAGCGCCCAATTCCTTGAGCGAAAGCATCGGGACTCCCTTGAGGCCCATCAGCACGTTGACCGGCCTCGAGACCGCGGTACAGACCGTGCGAATGT
>DASXGD010000416.1:0-2479 GCA_036489245.1 Occallatibacter sp.
GTGCGCCAGTTGATCGCAGGCCTCTTCGATCTCCGGCGTGTCTTCCTCAAGCGCCGCCGCCACTGCCCAGGCCGGAAATGCCACGTTGATCAGGCTTCCCGCCTCGAGCAGGCGCTGGTCGTCCGGACTCAATCGCTCAATTTCCAGCTCGATCATTCGCGTCAGTTCGTCGGGCAGGTCGGGGTCCATGTCGAAGGGCGTACGCTGCTTCCAGGCCCCCGATTGATCGGTTCCCTCGCGCACCAGGTAGCGCTGGGTGATGAGATGTTCGAGCATGGTGATGACAAAGAGCGGATTGCCTTCCGAGCGCTTATACATGAACTCGTTCAGGCCCCTGGGAAGGTCGTCCTGCTTGAGTTCCCGCATCAACAGCTGGCCTACCGCTTGCCGGTCCAGGGGCTGCAGCTCCAGCTCAACTGCAAGGCGGCGCATCACCAGGTCCTGCTTGAGGCGCTTCAACGGCTGATCGGCCGATCCCTCCTGGGGCCGGGACGTCGCGAGGACCATCAGCCGGGACGGCGTCCGCCGCCGGGCCAATGCCGAAATCAACCCCAGCGTGGACTCGTCGGCCCAGTGCACATCTTCGAATACCAGGAGCAGGGGTTTCTCGATCGCAAGCTCCTCGAGCGCGGCGCACAGCTCGCCCGGCAGGCGCTCCGCATGCGTGCCCGGCGCGGAGCCGTTCGCGGCTTCACGCATGGGAGCGGGAAGCCACAACGGCGCCATCCGCGCGAGGATGCGGCAGGCTCGATCGCCATCGGGCGAAGCGCAAAGCTGGCTCAGCGCCTCCATGACGGGGTAATACTCTTCCTTCCTTCCGATCGCTTCCACGCATTGGCCCCGGGCGATGGTGGCGGGCGCCAAGGATTCGGCGTCGCTCAAAAAGGCATCGAGAAGCGCGGTCTTGCCGATGCCGGTTCCCCCGGCGATGAAGACGACCTGGCGCTGCCCGGCGGCGGCGAGATCAGACAGGGCCCGCAAACGGCGAATCTCCTCCTCGCGATCGACGATGGCCGGCGGCACTGGCGCGGAGATCGGGATCGAGGTTCGAAGCGACGCGGCGCTTCGGGGCTCTGCCCCCTCGGCCACCGGTGCCACAAAACAATAGCCGCGCTTGGGAAGGGTCTGGATGAAACGCGGAGCTCCTGCGTCGTCGCCCAGCACCTTGCGCAGTTCGAGCATGTAGGTCCGCAGCACCTGGGGTTGAACGTAGGTTTCCGGCCAGAGAGCATCGAGCAGTTCGTCGTGGGTAATCAATCGGCCGGGATTTTCGACAAGGTAGCGCAGAATGGCAAATGGCTTGGGAGGCAGAGCGATCTGGACGCCGCTGTTCCAGAGGCATTCGTTCGACGTGTCCAGTCGGAAGGAATCAAACTGCTTCATCTCAGCGGACCCTCGGGGATGGGGTTCGATTGCTTACTGCAAGCGATGTTCCATAATCGGATCGGGGCGCCTGCCAGGGATATGTGCAGCTGTTAATTGCGGATAGCGAGGAACAACGCGCATCGGGCTGCGGCACGCCGCTGTTCATTATTGGACGCGGGTGTCCGCAACAGGAATCAGAAAAAGAGTTGCTCCGCACCCGGAATGTGACGAACGGCGATCGGGCCAATGATTGCGCGCAAATAAACAACAACGGCCCGGGAATCGTCCCAGGCCGCTGCCGGTGAACTGTTGGGATTGGACTAAGGCCATCGCGCTGCCGCGAGAGCCAGGGCCCGGCGGTTCAATCCGCTGGACGACATGCATGGTCTGGGGCGCGATGCCCTAGGCCTCAGTCACCTCACGTAGGAAACTACTGAAACATTCAATCTGCATTCGCTGGATCAACCTCCTTTCCCGTGTAAAGCAAAGGTACCGCCGGGAAGGGAGGGGAGTCAAGGGTTACGCCAGCGCGGCGTTCATATTGTCGATGGCTTCATCGACTTCCTGGGGGCTCTTGAATCCCACCGTGGCGCAGTCGATGCCCGCGTTGCGGAAAGCGAACTTCATGGCCGCCAGCCGGTCTTCGTGGCGCGTAAATGTTCCGTCGCCCACGAGCTTCATGCTGATCACGCCCATGCCCTGCTGCTTCACCTGCTTGACGTGCTGCACCACTTCCGCCACATCGCCGAGGCTGCCGTCGTCGGCTACCGCGCTATCCATGACCGCGCCCTTGTGGTTCATGCGGATCATCGCGATCTCGAGCCACTTGTTGCCCGGAACCTGGCGCAGGGCGGGCAGCCCGTGTACCGACGCTCCGCGCTTGAGGATGACCTTCTTCTCCTGCGCTTCGTTGATGCCATCCTGCCAGCGCTGCGACTGCGAAACCCAGTCCGCGGTGTGCTGCCAGTGGAGGAGCATGATATCGAAATACTCGGTCTGCGATTTTTTGCGCATCTCGTCGAATCGCACCTGCGGATCGACGCCCTTGTCGGTGGTCACCTTGGTCATCAACTGGTAGCTGTCGCGGGGAATTCCCTTCAAAGCCTCGCCCAGC
>DASXGD010000458.1:0-16156 GCA_036489245.1 Occallatibacter sp.
AAAGCATGGCCCACCGCCGCTTCGTATACCAGTCCGGATGCCGGTTACGGAGGTTTTGGTTATCTGGGAGCTTCGATTTATTGGTTCTGGAATGGATCTTCTTACTTCTCAGTTGACCTTGCCAGGCTGACGAATGTCCTAGCCGACCCGACCACGACCTTTGGCGATTTGATCGTGCGTGGCACATCTGCGATCACGCGTTTCGGCGTTGGTCCTGATAGCTATCAACTGGTTGCAGATTCGACGCAACCCCTGGGCTTGCGCTGGCAGCCGCCGGCCGCCATTGGCGTTACCAGCGCTTTTGGCCGCACCGGCGCCGTCATCGCGCAGGTGGGAGACTACAACGTCTCAATGGTCACGAACGCCGTGGACGCCACGCAATCGTATGTCAATCCGGCCTGGATCACGAGCTTGCCGTGGTCGAAGATCACAGCCGCGCCGACATTCCTGATAGACCCGACCACCGCCAAAGGCGATCTCATCACTCGTACGTCGTCGGCAACGACTCGCCTTGTCGTCGGAACCGACGGGCAGCAATTGACTGCCGATTCGACGCAGGCGACGGGAATCCGGTGGGTCTCGCCTTCCACCATGGTGGTAACGGAGATTTCACCCGGTGCATTAAGTGGCGCGGTGGTTTTCACGGCGGGGCCAAACGTCACTCTGAGTCAGATAAATCAGCAGATCGAAATTTCCGTGCCGAACATCAATAGCTCGACCGGTATGTCAGACCCGACTACTTCACAGGGCGATCTGATCGTACACGGCTTAACCGCTGGTACCGCCCGTATGCCGGTTGGCACCACCGGCCAAATCCTCACCGTCGACACTACGCAGGACTTAGGCATGAAGTGGGCCGCTCCCGCCGCGTTTGTCGGCGTTACTTCCCTGTCACCGGGAGCGTTGACCGGCGCAGTGACGCTGCTTGGCGGAAGCAACGTGCTGATCAGCCAATCCGCGCAGAACATCACTATCGGCGTGCCGAATGTGATGGTCGATCCCATGACGACCAAGGGCGATCTGGTGGTGCGCGGAACCGCGACCGCACGTCTGCCGGTTGGGACTAATGGGCAGGTACTGACTGCCGATTCGACGCAGACACTCGGGGTGAAGTGGGCCGCGGCGACGGCGGGAACGGCAGCAGGCGCGGATCAGCAGGTCCAGGTCAATGAGGCCGGAGTAATGGGAGCGTCGCCCAACCTGCTGTTCGATTACAACAACGGCTTTTTAACGCTCACCAGTCCGACCGGGCCGAGCATGTACATGGCGCAGCACCTCTATACCGGCGGGCAACCAAGTGCAGGCTGTATTTGGGACTCCTATGTCGCTCGCGGCACCTCCGCCGCGCCCACGGCGGTGCAGGCTGGCGGCAGGCTGGTGGATATCAGGGGATGGGGTTACGACGGCGCGGCCAACCGCTACGCCGCCGAAATCGTCATGTTCGCCGAAAGCACCTTCACCAGTGGCGTGGGGTACGGCAATATCGTGTTCGCGACGAATAACGGTGCGGCCACCATCGCCGAGCGGATGCGGATCAGCGCTGCCGGTCTGGTGGGTATTGGAACGGCATCTCCAACGGAAGCACTGGATGTGACCGGCCACATGCGGCTACGCTATGTGACTGGACTCGGCGCGGGAAGCTGGTTCGATAATTCCACGGCCGCAGAGCAGTGTTTCGTGGGCCTGAACGCGGCCACCAATACATGGCGGGTATATTCCGCGCTGACAGGTGTGGGCTACAATCGCTTCGCGGTGAATCTCGATCCCGCCCTACATGGAGTGGCAACGGTTGCGGGGGATGCGGGTGGTTTGAACACAGACTTCACCGCAGCGCAGCTTACCCTTTGCGGCAGTTCCGCCACGGGAAATACCAACAAAAGTCTATGGCTTGGATTCGATACCACGAACAACGTGGGGGTCATGCAGGCAGGGATTGCTGCCACGGGTTGGAATCCACTGCTCTTAAACCCAACAGGTGGTCTAGTCGGTATTGGAACAACCGCTCCTGCTTCACCATTGCACGTGGCCGGTACGATCCGATCCGATTACGGGTTTTACATTGCGGCGGGTCTGAAAACCGCCGCGCCGACGGGAAACTTCGGAGGGATTCTATTTTCCAGCACGGATGCCAGCAATCCATTGCAGGGAATGGTCATCCTGAAAACTGACGCGGCATCCCCAATTTACTACCGGCTGAGTCTCGGGTGCGTGGAGCAGAGTGTTACTTGGCGCAACGTGACTCTCTGCGAATCAGGCGGCTTTGTCGGCATCGGAACACAAGGCCCGAATAATCTGTTCCAGGTGCATTTAGCGACCAATCTGAACATTGCCTTCAGCTACGTGAACAGCGTGGCTCAGATGGTCTCCATCAACGATCAGAATAACGTTTATGAGCCGCTCTACATCGACGCCGTTCCGCTGGTGCTGAACCAACTGTCGGGCGGGAAGGTCGGGATCGGCACCGCAGTACCCACGGCAAAGTTACAGGTTGTCGGACTGGCGACTTACGCAACCGACGCCGCTGCGGGTGCCGCAGGTCTTACCAGTGGGGCCTTTTTCATCGATTCAACTGGCGGTCTGCACGCCAAACTTTAACAGGAGAAACAAGTATGATCTACACCGAATCCGCCGCGCTCATGACCGACCCAGAGTTCCGCAGCCGCATCAAAGTGGCCGCGCTGGAGATCGCCAACTACTATCTCGTCGAGGACGCCGCCACGCCCTCTCACAATTCGCGCTATAAGTGGGGGCAACTCTGCTACCAGAGCCCGGATGCGGTTGCCGGCCAGCTCCAGCATCCCACTGTCATGGACAGTCAGGTGCAGACCGATGGGGCGGCCATTACCGATGCCGCTCTGCACGATGCCGTCGAGCGCGTGGTGAATAAAGTCATCTAGGGACAGCCGCGATGATCAGATGAACACCGCGGGCGAGACTTTGAATCGCTCCCCAAGCCGCTTCGCCTGCTCTTTACTAATCGACCGTTTCCCGGAAAGCACCTCGGATGTACGGGCCCGCGACCCGAAAATCTCCGCCAGTGCGATCGCCTTCAGATCATGGCTTTCCATCAGGAGCTTCAAGGCACCCACCGGATCGCCGGCCGGAAGTGGATATGCCTTCTCTTCGAATTGCTCGATCAGAGTCGCCAGAAGTTCAAGGGCTGCCTCTTCTTCCGGAGACCGTCCGTCATCTCCCTTACGGATCAACTTTTCCACGATCGCCAGTGCGGCCTCGTTTTCTGCTCCGGTTTTGATCACTTTCGGCGCGAATCTTGCCATTAGCCGGCCGTATGACTTGACGTTGATGCCAGAGGGCGCCGCGACTGCATTTTCTACGATCATTTCTTCCAGTTCTCCTTGTCGTATTCCTTATGAGTGAGAATTGCTTTGATGTACACGATGTGCGCCCGGAAGCTGATGAAAGCAATGAGCCGATAGCGGTTTAGTGAGATATTGAAAACCGTTTTATCCCCGACCAGATCCGAGTTCGAGAACATCGCCTTTACGTCCGCGCCTGATTTCCAATCGGCCTGGCGGACGATGCGCCGCCAGTTCGCTAGCGATTCAACCGCGTCGGTGTGCTTCTTTCCAAACTCCCGGATCACCCGTTCGCTGATTATCCTCACCTCTTATGTTCCCATAATGGTAACAAGAAGGCAAGTAGATTAGGGACAACCCCGGAGCAGCGTTGCCATGCGGACGCCCAGGGCGCCGGCGATGCGTTCCAGCGTGGTCATCGTCGGGGATTGAATGGCGTTCTCAATCCGGTACATATGCGTCTTGTTTAATCCCGCTCGTTCCGCCAGCCCATCCTGCGTGATTCCTTTCCGGATTCTGATTCGGCGGATGTTCCCGGCGACGATCTGAGCCACAGTGGCCTGATCCGGCATTATGGGCAACCTTTCAGCAAGTCCCTCATGGGAACGTCTAAGGCGTGCGCGATCTTTTCGATTGTTTTGAGTTGCAGAGAGCCTGACTTTCCGTTCTCAATTTTGCTTAAATGAGTGCGGCCCAGGCCCGCCAATTCATAGAGTGTTTGTTGCGTCATTTCCTGACGCTCCCGGATTCGGCGAATGTTGGCTCCCACGAGTTGCTGAACAGTTGGCATAGGCTCCAGCGTGCCCAGCAGGTGAGTTTAAATGCACTCATCTTAAAATGCACATAAGAAAGTTTTTAAGCCGCGTGCTGATCGGCACACAAGAATTCCAGGGTAACTAGATCTTCTTCAACTTACTGAAAATACTAGGTTCCCAGGCAGAACTTCCTTATCGCATTTTTAATTATAAATTCCATATAAATGTTTACTAACTCCAATGATCAGTAGGCGCGTGTAGCTCTATTGACGAATTAACTAACCGGATTTATAGTGTGGAATGTTTGATCGGCCTTGGCACGACGAGGGAGTATAGATGCTGGAACGACAACTGGCAAAGTTCAACGCGCGGGTGACCAAGACAGCCTTAATCCGACTGGCTGCCGAATGCAACAAGCGCTGTTTAGAGACTGCGCAGTACACCGCTTATGGCGTAGTTCTAAACGAGCTGATCATGGGGCATTTACCCGAAGCTCCTGAAGAAAAAGACCCGATAATTCTCCGGAGGCTGGTTTCGGTTAGCAATAAGAAACGAGGGCGCCGGCATCTTGCCAAGGCCGGGTGACCCGCTTCGTATATCCGCGTCGCGTGTGGTGGCGTCATGCCAACAAAGCGCGGATATGGCGATCGAAGCAGCTCGTGATCCAGTGCGACGACTGTCACGAGAAGCCCGGGACCAAAGTAACCGACGTTTATTGGATGTGCGCAGACTGCTCCCGCCGATACCTTCAACGGCTGGAAGCGGAAAGGATATGACTGTCTTTTTATGCTCGACCACAAACTCAGACAACTGGCAATCGGCGGATCGGACATCGGGGCGATTCTGGGCTGCGATCCGGACCGCGACGGGTTCTCGGTATGGGCCGCCAAGCGCGGCGGCCTGGAGCGCCTGCCGGACGCCGAAAAGCCTCTCCCTATGCTGCTGGGCTCGATGCTCGAGGAGGGCGTCATCAAGGCCTACAGCCACGTCACTGGCCGCGCCGCGAACTACGACAACAAGACCAGGCGCCATCCGCAGCGGGCTTACATGGTCTATACGCCGGACGCGCTTTGCCGCCACGAGCGCCGTGGCGTCGACGCCAAGGTGGTGCGCTTCGACCAGCGGCACAAGTGGGGCGACACGCTGGACGACATCCCCATGCGCATCGTCGCTCAATGCTGGTGGTACATGGCAGCGATGGACTATGACCGGTGGGACGTGGCAGCCCTCATCGGCGGCCAGGACCTGCGCATCTACACCGCGGACCGGGATCTCGAGGTCGAGCGGGAGATGCTCTACCAGGCGGAGGAGTTCCATCGGCGGTATCTGGCCGGCGACGAGGTTCCGCCCATCGGCACTTCCGACGAAGCCCTGCGCTGGCTGAAACAGACCTTTCCGAAAGACCGGGAGCCGATGCTTGAAGCCGCGCCCGCCGAGTACGCGCTGCTCAATGAGTATTCCGAACTGCGGCTGGACCAGAAGGAATTGGGCGAAGAAGTGGCGCGCCTGGAAATCATGATCAAGGAGCGGATCCGCGACGCCGAGGGTATTGTCTGGCCGCTGGGCCGGATCAGCTACCGGGCAACCAGGGACGGCGTGGAAACCGACTGGAAAGCGCTCGCTCAAAGTCTCATGCGCCTGGCGACGGAGAAGGAGCGCGAAGTCATCATTCGGGAGTACTCGTCGCCGCGACCGGGCCACCGCCGCTTTCTCTGGTCCTACGACGAGCCGGCCGCGCTCGAGACGCAGCAG
Organism: Occallatibacter sp.; assembly: GCA_036489245.1. GTDB lineage: Bacteria > Acidobacteriota > Terriglobia > Terriglobales > Acidobacteriaceae > Telmatobacter. The sequence continues at coordinate 5,825 of DASXGD010000458.1, forward strand.
CAGCAGCCGGCGCAGCTCGAGAGGGTCGAGCCATGATGACGCACGCCAAAGAACTGATAGAGCCGGTGCTGGGAAGTAAAGAGCAGATCGCCGCCGTTTACCTTGACTACGCGCGAGCGCTCAAGAACATCACCGCGCTGATGGCTGCCGTGGGCGCGGATCCGGCCAAATGTAAGGGCTGCAATGCGCAGATCTTCTTCATCCGGCACGCCAACGGCAAGCTGGCGCCCTACGATGCCGACGGGACCAACCATTTCATTACCTGCCCCAATGCCGGGTTCTTTAAAAAGAAATAGAAAGGCCAGGACCACCACCATGAAGGATGAACTGATTCACGCGAGCGCGGGCAGCAATGTCGGCGTAAAAGATGCCGGCCTATCCGACGAGATCACCATCAGCAGCGATACATCACCCGCCGCCGCGGCGGCCGCAGCGAAAGCGGAAGTTGAGGCGGCCTTCGTCCTGGCCTGGCGGAAGCCGCGCGACATCGACTTATTCCGGGAACGGGTGCTGAAGGATTGCCGGCGTCCTCTGTTTGCGGAAACCGCGCTCTACCATCGCCCCGTCGGGAGAGAGAAGGACCCGGCGACCGGCGAGTGGCGGGATGCCTTCGCAGTTAATTTCTCGGTGCGGTTTATCGAAAGCGCGCTGCAGCACTGGATGCACGTCAACGTCTCGGCGCGCATCACTTACGAAGACCGGCAGCGCGCGCTCATGACCGTGAAGGTGCTCGATCTCGAGCGCAACGTCGCTTACTCGACCGACGCCATGATGGACAAGGTAGTCGAGCGGCGCGAGATCAAGAAAGGCCGCGTGGCGATCGGCGTCCGCGAGAATTCCTACGGCGACACGGTGTATCTGGTCGAAGCCACGAAGGACGAGTTCCGCAATGTGCTGGGTGCGGAGCGATCGAAGCTGATCCGGGACAACGGCCAGCGGTTGCTGCCACGCGACATCCTGGAAGAAGCCCGCATGGTGATCGACGCCACCGTGTCGAGCGAGACGGCCAAGGATCCCGATGGCGCCAAGAAGAAGGTGCTCGATAAGTTCTCGTCGCTGGGCATTTCGGCCGCGATGCTCAAGGAATATCTGGGACCGGATAAGCCGATTGAGAGCCTGACGCTCGAAGGATTGAACAACTTAGGCGCGCTTTACAACGGGCTGAAGGAAGGTTCCTTCACCTGGCCGGACGTGATGCGCATGAAGCTCGAGCAGGCCGAAGGCGACAAGAGCGACAAAGGCCAGAAGCCGGGACCAGGCGGCGCGCGGAAACTGCGCGAGCGCATGCTGGAGAATCCGCAGGCGCCCCCGCTGCCGCTGACGAATGAGGAGCCTAAGTCGTGAGCAGTAAACCGGAACCGAAGCCCCGGCAGGTGGAAGCCGTCCGCTATAACTTCACACTGGAAGAGATCCGCATCCTGGGTGAAAGTCTGGCGCGCGAAGCGCAGACGGTCTTCACGCTGCGTGAACAGAAGAAGGAAGTCTCTGCCGCACTAGGTTCGCAGATCACAGAAGCCAACGGGCGCGTGGCGTCGCTGACCGACAAAATCAACCAAGGCTACGAGATGCGGGATACCGAGTGCCGAACGGCGATGGACACGCCGCGGCGCGGGATCAAGAGCATCATCCGGCTGGATACGGGCGACGCGATCCGCGAAGAGTCCATGACGGCGGAAGAGATGCAGGAGGCCTTCCGTTTCGAAGACATGCCGCCCGCAGAGGATGACGAGTCGCAGCCCCGCAAGAAGGGACGCGCGAAGGGAGTGAACTGACGTGGGCACTGAGACATTCGATTCCAAATGCTACGAGCTGGCCGAATACTTTTGCGACGATGCCGGCGTGATAGACCCGCAGGCTGTTAATGAATTGGCGGCCGAGATCCAGGAAACCATCGAAGACTTTCTCACCGTGGCGAAGCCGGACGTATGACCGTCACGCTGAGGCTCGATGGCAACGATTACACCGAATTAGTGGTCGCCATCGCTTATGCGACGCTGGCCGCCGACACTGCCCGCGATGACCGCATGAAGGCGCGGACGCAGAAGATTTTCAACGCCGTAATCCGGCTGGCCGAAATGAACCTGACACAAAGCAGTAGCACATTGCAGGAGAGTAAGGTCGCTTACTTAGTAACAACCCAAAAGGAGCAATAAACGAATGACATCACCTATGCTTGTCTGGCTGGTCCCCGCGACGCAGCCAGCGCATCCCATCGAGATTCCACCGGGAAGTGTGGGCGCGCCCACACACCCGATTTACTGGCCGCCCGGTATCTGGCCGTCACCCGGCTATCCGGCTCATCCTATCGCGCCCGGAGGGCCGCCCCCTGGCATTTGGCCGAGCCCTGGATACCCTGCACATCCGATAGCGCCCGGTGGACCGCCGCCGTATCCGTCGCATCCCATCCCGCCCGGAGTGTGGCCCAATCCTCCTGGCGGCGGTGGTCCCGGCATTTGGCCATCGCCGGGATATCCATCGCACCCGATCTACTATCCGCCGGGGCCGTCGCAGGGTCCGGGCTTCCCCACGCATCCCATCGCTCCGGGAGGTCCACCGCCTTCCGTCTCGCATCCGATCCCGCCCAGCGTATGGCCCAACCCGCCAGCCGGTGGTGTGATCCTTCCGCCGCCGCATGTGGAGCATCCCATCCCGCCGAACGTCTGGCCGGTGCCCCCGGGACCGCCTCCTGGCGGGGAAACCGGCTCCGTCGAGAATCCGATCAACAAACCGCCCGACGAGCCGGGCGGCACCGACATGGGCTTCTGGGCGCTGGCCTACTTTCCGCAGATTAGTGGCTGGCTTTGGGTCTGGGTTCCGCTTCCGGCTGCTCCTCCAGAAGTTACGCATCACAAATAAGTTGTAGGAAGCTGGCGGCAGGTCGAAGGGCTTGCCGCCGGGATTAGGGAAGGTGAACCGATAAATGCGCCGCCGAAGCCTCGAACCAGAATGGTACGACCTGTTCGCAGATTGGACACTGGCCGATCAAGAAGCCGCACTGCGCATCTTGACGGAACTGCACCGGCAGGCTGTCCGCGCCTCGCGTCGCGCGAAGGCACCGCCGGTGGTTGGCGTCAACGGAATGATCGGCGCGACGGGCACCGTCGTCAATGACGGCCAAGAGGTTTTCATCGAACACGGCAAGTAAAAGTAAGGCATTAGTGATGACGGGCGAACGTCAGGCTTTCACGTTCGCCCGCCTGGGTTTTAGGCATGACGATCGATCCCGAGTTTCGCGCTCTCATTGCACCGCTCCAGACGGAAGAGCGGGCGCAGTTAGAAGAAAATCTAATCGCCAACGGCTGCCGCGATCCGCTGGTGGTGTGGCGCGGGATTCTGATCGATGGTCATAACAGGCACGAGATTTGTCGGCGGAATCAGATCCGGTTTCGGACCGTTGAGATCGCTCTTGCCACACGGGAACACGTCTTACTGTGGATCGAAGAGAACCAGCTCGGGCGACGCAACATAACGGACGATCAAAGAGCCGTCATTGCTGCCGGGGTGCAAAAGCGGCGCGCGAAGCTCGCGAAGGTGGAGCGGGGCAAGCAGGGCGGGCGCGGCCACAAAAAGTTGCCGGACACAGTGACCGGCAACTTTAAGCATGACCGTTCGAAGGAGACGCGGCCCGCCGTGGCGAAGATGGCGAAGGTGTCGGAGCGGAAACTGCGGACGGTCGCAGAGATCGAGAATAAGAAGCCCGCAGCGCTCGCCGCCATCCGTGCGGGCGAGAAGACGCTTCTGGAGGTCAAACGCGAGATCAAGGAAGAGGAGCGCGAGTCTAAGCGGGAAGAGAATCGTCAGCTAGTTCAGACAAACGCACCGATCACGGTCATCACAGAAGGAAGTTATAAGGCAATCGTTCTAGACCCGCCTTGGGATTGGGGCGACGAGGCAGATGCCGACCAGTTTGGTCGGGCGCGCCCGACCTACGCCACGATGACGATTGAGCAACTGCTGAACCTGCCTGTAGGTAAGCTTGCCGCTCCGAATGCGCACATCTATCTGTGGATTACGAATCGTTCTTTGCCGAAAGGCTTCGCGCTACTCGAGCGCTGGGGTTTTCGTTACATCACCGTTCTGACATGGTGCAAGCCGTCGATTGGAATGGGCAACTACTTTCGCGGGAGCACCGAGCAAGTTCTGTTCGGCGTGCGTGGATCGTTACCGCTCCTGCGCCGCGATGTCGGTACTTACTTTCAGGCGCCGCGGCCAGGAGAGCATTCAACGAAGCCGCCTGAGTTCTACTCGCTGGTCGAAAGTTGCTCGCCCGGACCGTGGATTGAGATGTTCGCCCGCACTGCGCGCCCGGGCTGGGCCGCTTGGGGCGCGGAACTGGAGGCCGCGTGAAAAAGCCTCCCACATCATCGGTGTATCAAGGTCGGTTGGACTTACCCGCATCGTTCAGCTTTGAAGAGCGACTGGACTTCAGTCAGGGACACGCGCCAACCGTCGAGGCAGTGTTTGACATTCTCATGGTACGCATCCCGGCTTTCAAGTGCATCAGAAAGGCTCCCAAGACCAACGACCGTACCGGCGTCGATTACATTGTGGAGCGATACGGACTCTGTTCCCTGCAAATAGATCTCAAGTTACGAGAGAAGGACTGGTGGGCTTCTCATTCCGAACAGGATGACTTGGCCCTGGAAACATTCAGTGTGATTGGCACGCAAAAAGTTGGCTGGACCCGTGACGAGAAGAAAGTGTCGGACTACATTCTTTGGTTTTGGCAGGATACCGGGCGATTCTATTTGCTGCCCTTTCCGCCGCTCTGTTATGTGTTTCAACACTACTGGGAGGAATGGATTAAGGAATACAGGACTGATCGGCAATATACGCGGCCTGAGAATGGGCGCCGGGGTTGGTACTCGGCGTGTGTGTTCGTGCCGCGCAAGGTTATAGCTCAAAAGATTGCCGACTGGTACGAAGGGATTCACCCGGCTTGGCGGAGGCGTGCATAGCGTATGAGCATGCACCCCATCTATTTCCTCGTAACGGCGCGGCTGGACTCGCCGCTCGAGCCGGTTCCCGGCAGCAGTCTGACGGAGCGCTGCGCGCGCTGTGAGGAGCTGATCGTGCTCTCGCCCAGGAGCCAGGATCTGATGGCGCGGTATCCCGAGAGGCTGGTCGCCGTCTGCCTGGAGTGTTTCGGCGGAGCGCCCGAAGGGAATCCAGTCTGATGAATAAGCCAACGAATTATACCGATCTGCAGCTCGTGAACCTGGCACGGGAAGGCGACCAGCAGGCCTTTGGTGCGCTCGCTCAGAGGCATTGGCGGCAATGCGTGGCCATAGGATCCAATTTTCTGCGCGATCGCGAAGAGGCGAAGGATCAGGCGCAGAATGCCATCTTAAAGGCTTACCTGCACTTAGATCAGTTGCAGAGCCGGGACGAGGCAGGTTTCGCGAAGTGGCTAGGGAGAATAGTTGTGAGTGAATGCCGGATGTTGATGCGCTCGCGGCGTCGAGAGCGCTTCGTTTTTCTCGACGAAACGTACCCGGGCTCCAAACGAGTGCGGAGTCAACTGCGGTCCAGTGACCGCGATCCCGAACGCACATTTGCCTGTTTAGAACTCAACCAACTTCTCAAGTCGGAAATGAAGCGGATCCCGCCATTTTTGCGTGATGTCTTGTCGCTACGGTACCTGCAAGGATTGTCCCGCCGGCAAGCTGCTAGAACGTTGGGGGTTGATATTGAAGCCTTGCGATCGCGACTGCGGCGCGGACGCGCCGAATTGCGCGTCCGCATGGAAGCCCGGTGTGGAAAAGTGGGAGTCAAAGATGCAATTGGATGACCGGGAGCTGGAACAGATCGCCGATAAAGTGACCGAGAAGCTGATTGCATCCCGGCAGACATTCATCGCGCCCCGGTTAATGGATGTTCCCCAAACAGCCGCTTATCTGGGGCGCAGCGTCTCCAGTGTCAAACATCTCATTGCCAAAGGCGCCATTCCGGTTACGCGGCTGGATGATAAAGTTCAGGTCGATCGGTTGCTGCTCGACCAACTCATCAAGGCGACCACGGTATGAGCCCGTCAAGAGATCAATTTACTGACGCTCGCGAGCTGCTGGTTCTGTTGCGCAAAGAACGCGGTCATCTTATCGCCGGCATCCTGGATGTCGTCTTCGTCGATGATGTTGTAGCGCTCGAAGACCGACTCGGTCAAATGGCCGGTAATGGCCATGGCCGCCTTGCGCTTGACGCCCGCGCGGATCAGATTGCGGACGGCGGTGCGGCGCAGGTCGTGAAACAGCAGATCGTCCACCCGGGCGAGGGCAATGGCCTTCGACCAGGCCTTGCGGAAGGTCTGGATCCGGACGCCTTCGTTATGGAAGAGCAGCTTGCAGGCGGGATAGTCGCGGCGCGTGAGCGCCATCTGTTCGCGGAAGACGGCGAGCATTTCGCCGTAGATGGGAATCACCCGGCCCTCTCCGTTCTTGGTGGCATCGGGATACAGCCGGAACTGCGGCTGCCGGGCATCCATCTCGATATCGCTGAACTCGACCTGCAGCAACTCCGAGCGGCGGCATCCGACGTGATAGGCGGTGACGAAGACCGGGACCAAATAAGGCGGCAGGACGGCCTTGAGGGTGGCGTAGTCGTTATGAGAAAGAAATCCCTGCCGCGGCGGCGCGTTCTTGAGCATGGTAATTTTCGGAGCCCGGTCGATCAGGGGCGGCGTGGCTTCGAGAGCCAGGTTCAGCGAACGCTTCAGTCCCATCAGTTCCTGATTGACGCTGCCATGCGACATGCCGGCCTCGAGTCTTTGGTCGATGTATTCATCGATGAGGGTCGAAGTCAGATCGGCGGCGGGAAGGTTGCCGAAGAACTTGGTCAGGTTCCTCGAGTGCCGTTCGACGTTCATGAGGCCGCGCAGCTCGGCGCGTTTGGCGGCGCGCACGTAGGCTTTAAAAAGCTCTGCCATCAGAATCCCGTCGTGAGGTTTATGGGGCGCGATGGCAAGCGCCTGCATCCAGGGCTTGGCCGGTTGCTGTTTGCCGGCGCCGCCGATCAGTTGGAAAAGAAATTGTTCAGCCTTCCCTCGATCGCTTTCGCCGGTGGAGTAATCCTTGCCCTTGTACCGCACGGTCCAGGTCGTATGGTCTACGGTCGTTCCGTCGGGGCGCTTGTTCTTGCGTTTATAGATGCGGCCAGGGAGCTTCGGCTGCTTCGGCTGCTCGATCGCGCCGCCGATCAGTTTGTAAAGGAACTGTTCGGCCTTCTTTGGGTCGCTTTCGCCGGTCGAATGATCGCTGCCTTTATAGCGTACGGTCCAGGTGGTGTGATCCACCATCGTTCCGTCCGGACGCCGATTGCTTCTCTTGTAAATGCGGCCCGGCAGCTTCGTCTTGAACTTCGTCATAGATTCTCTCGGTTGGTCGGATATAAAGTTGGGATGGTAACTCAGTGTAGCAAAAATCGGGTTTTAAAAGGTCTTAAAAACCAGGTTTTAAGGGTGTTATTTTGTGTAAGTTACTGAAATTAAAAGGGAGCAAAAATCTTACAAGTATTTCCAAGGCGTGCTTTGGGGATATTTCAGGGGTAGCGTTTCTAAAAGAATCAATAAGTTACCAATCTGGCATCATCTGCCAAAGATCCCGTAAGACCCGAAAAAGGGTGTTTTTCGGGGTGTTTTTCGGGGTGTTAATTTCAGATTTCAGAGCCGTACACGGTGAGAAGCTGGCGGCGGCATGAGCATCATCCTCCAGCTTCTTTCGCAATTCCGCTGCCGCCACCCTCGGCTTACCTTTCCCAGGATGCTACCGGACCGCAGCGGCCATTACGTGGTCTGCCGCGAGTGTGGCAAAGAGTTCCATTACGACTGGGGCCGCATGAAACTTGGCCGGGAGCGCGTCGCGCCGGCTGCTCAAAAAAGGACGGTGCAAATGTTCACGATTAAGCTCATTGACCGGGTGGACGGAGAGCCCACCGAGTATGACGGCAAGTACCTGGTCGACTACGACCCGACTCCGCGGCGCGATGGGGAAGGAGAATTCGTCCATCTGATCGTAACGGAAGCCCGGGACCAGGCGCGGCAGTTCTCAACCCTGGACGAAGCCTTGCGGTTCTACCGCCTGGCGTCACGAAACGGACCGCGCGCCGATGGTGAACCCGACCGGCCGTTGACGGCTTACTCCGCGGAGATTGCATGAGTAAAGTCAGTCACATCACGCAAGAACAAATCGACGCCGCTGAGGCAATTGCCCGTGTCGACGATTCCATCGTTCGAGCCATCATGTCTCGCGTTCCTCCTTCCTGGCGGCTAATTGAGCACACCGTCAGTGGAGGAGCATTCCGCCGTGGAGGGATTCAAGTACTCTTTACCGTTCAGCGGTACGGAGACGGTCGTATCTGGGTTCATGCCAGTGCGTGCGGCCGGCGCGGAGAAAACAGCTGGTTCCTTCCTGATTGGCAAGACATGAAGAGGATCAAGAACGACTTCGTCGGGCCGGAACGTTGGGCCTATCAGGTCTTCCCTTCAGAGAAGGACTACGTGAATCAGCACCCGTACGTCCTGCACCTTTACGCGCTGCTGGAAGGTGAGCCGGCGCTGCCGGACTTCACCTGGGGACTAGGGTGTATATGACCTTCGCGCAGCAGACCAACACCAGTCGAATAGCTCTGCATGGGAACGCAACTGCCTACCGCCTATGACCATTGAAGAAGAACAAATCGTAACCGATCTCCACGAAGAAATAGAGACTCTATCCCAGCAGGTCGAATACCTGCGCATGGGCATGCGCCTCCTCAAGCAAGCGGCTGCGTCGGAGATGACTCTTGCTGAATGGATCGCCGAATTCAACCGGCTGGAACCGAAAGACTCTCTGGAGGAACTGGATCCCGCGATTCGTGGCGGGATTTCGGTACTTCAGGCGCCATGACCACTCCGAAGCCATTCCGATTAAAGGCGCCTTTACCACTGGCCGAAAACGATGTCGAACGGGCCTGTCTGGACCTGCTGCGGCTACAAGGCTATTGGGCCACGCGCCTGCACGTCGGCAAGTTCAAGACGATCGACGGCCGCTGGATCACCATTGGGGAAAAGGGACTCCCCGACTGGATCGCGCTGCACGCACGCAGGCCGGGATTCCTACTGGAAGTCAAACGCCCAGGCGGCGGACTATCAGCCGATCAAATCTTCAAGATTCAACAGTTGACGCTGGGCTATCGCCTGGCCGTCGCCGTGGTGGAATCCGCACTCGAGCTGGCGCACTGGCTGGAAGCGCGCGGCGTACCTGTCATGCCTCCTTGAGTTCGCGCCTGAAGACGCGGCCCCGCAAAAGAAAAGCCGCCCTGGGTGTCAATCCGAGCGGCTAACCTACAAGTTTTTTTTAAAGGATTAGTTACATGTCAACAATAGCGCATCCTTCCGTGGTGGTGCCGAAGTTCTTATTGGAAGATGGCCATTTATCGACCCACGCAAAGCTACTTTTGACGCTGCTGGACGACTACCGGAACAAGGTGACCGGCCAGTGCAATCCTCGCGTCAGGCGATTGGCCGCGAATCTCCGCCTGGGTGAGCGTACAATTTATCGCGCATTGGCCGAACTCCGCAAATGGCAGCTGGTCACAATTCAGCGGTGCCGATACGTCTGCCAGTACATCATCGCGGCGCGGGATCAGTGGCTGAAACTGCTATGTAAAAAGTTTTCCACGGCTGAGGAAATCCCTGCACCCAAGGTCCAGGAAACACTCGTTCCGGACCAGGAAAAAGCCGCATCCGGGACCGATGCCAGACCTGCCAACCAGGCAGGTCAGAGCTGCCAACTTGGCAGGTCTGGCGCCCCCGTATCCTTATTGACTGAACCTACTTATGGAACATACTTATCTACAAACGGGGGTGCCGTGCCGCCTCGGAGCGTGCACCATGCGGAAGAAAAACAGGCGCCGGCGACCCCCGCGCTGGTTGTGGATAATTCTTCCGGCGAAGACCAGGCCGCGCTCTTCGCCCGCCCTAATAGGCCGCTTCGTTCGCCGCTCAGTGAGCCGCTCTGGCGCGACTTAGTTTCCGCACATCCGCAGCCTGGCAAAGCGCTCTCTGCACTCGAAGAGATCGACAAATTACTGCATGAGAACTGGACGCAAGCAACCAAACTGGCGAAGACGCTGCGCACACGGCACGACCAATGGCGTGAGTACTGGGCGACGCTCGAAAAAGGCGCTTTCATCCCGCAGCTCTGGCGCTGGGTCAAAGAAGGCGAGTGGATCGTCGCGCCCGTCATACGGACGCCGGCACGGCGCGCGTTTGAATCGAAAGCAGAACGCCTAGATCGCATATTCCGCGACATGGACCAACGCGATCGGAAAGCAGGCCGCGAGTGATCACGCGGCCCG
>DASXGD010000498.1:0-3174 GCA_036489245.1 Occallatibacter sp.
GAAGCTGTGAAACTGTGATCGCTTTTTTGAATTACGTCTGAATCTAAATACCTTACGAGCCAAAATTCGCATGTAACAGCATTTTTTGTTACACAACCTGTTTTCGGGCATTCGCTTTTTATTCGCTTCTGACCGGCGGATTGCCGCCTCCATGGCCGCGACCCGTTTCTTGCCTTCTTTTATACTCAAAGGATCCATGTCCTACGCTGCGGCCCTCGATCACCTGAATGCTATGGCGCCCGAGCTCTTTACTCGGCCGGGCCAGCCGCGGCGAAAGTTCTCCCTCGATCAGATTCGCATTTTGCTCGACGCTCTGGGCAATCCCCAATCCCGTTTTTCGGCAGTCCTGATCGCGGGAACCAACGGCAAAGGCTCGACCGCGGCGACCCTCGCCTCCATCCTCACCGAAGCGGGTCTCCGAACCGGCCTCTACACCTCGCCCCACCTCGAGCGTGTCAACGAGCGCATTCGCATCGGCCGCACGCTCATCAGCGACGATGATTTCGCCCGCCACTTCTTCCGGGTGCACGACACCGCCGGGGAGCTGGTGCGCGCGGGCAGGTTGCCCCAGATTCCCAGCTTCTTCGAGTGCCTCACGGCGCTTGCCTTCGCCTATTTCGCCGAGGCAGGCGTGGAGATTGCCGTACTCGAAGTCGGCATGGGTGGCCGTCTCGACGCCACCAACGTAGTCAATCCCTTGCTGTCGGTCATCACCGATATCTCCCTCGATCACATGGAGTGGCTCGGTCCCACCATCGCCGACATCACACGCGAGAAAGCCGGCATTCTTCGCCCCCGTGGCACCCTTGTCACTCTTCCTCAGCATCCCGAGGCCAGCCGGGTGCTCGGCGAAGTGGCCGCCGAACTCGACGTGCGCGGCGTCAGCGCCGTCCCCTATATGCCGGCCATGGGCATGCCCCCCGGCCGGCCGTACCCGGTTGAGATCCTGGGATCGGTGGTGGAACTTGCCCCACCCCTGCTCGGCGCCCACCAGCAACGCAACCTGGCCCTTGCCGTTGCCGCTGCGGTTGAACTCGAGCAGCAGCACGGCCTCCCCGTGACACCAGAAGCCATTGCCGCCGGCGTGCGCGGCACTCGCTGGCCGGGGCGGCTCGAACGTGTCCAGACCCGTGGCCTCCAATGGATACTCGACGTAGCCCACAACCCGGCCGGCGCCTGGGCCTTGCGGGCCGGCCTGCGCGACACCCTGGGTTCCGATGAAGCGCGCCCCATGACCCTGGTCTTCGCCTGCCTCAACGACAAACCGCTCGCCGAATTGGCCCAGATCCTGTTTCCGGTGTTTGAGCAGGTAGTCTTTCCGCCCATCCACAGTCCGCGCGCCACTCCGGTCGAAGAGCTCCTGGCCGCCGCTCGATCCACCGGTACCCCGGCTCTCGTCGCCGCTTCCGCCGCCGAGGCCCTCGACCTCGCCGCGCTGAAATGCCGGGAGGGAAACGGCGTGATCGTCATCTCCGGTTCGGTCTACTTGGTTGGGGAAGCCCGCGGCCTTCTTATGTCCAATATCGAACATAAGCAGGAAGCCCCTGCATGAACCCGCGTCCTCAGCCGCTTCCGCGCCTCTATCGCTGGCGCACCAACCTTCTCCAGGCCCCCTTGTTTTTCCTGGCCACCGGGTTTTTCGGAACCCTGGCGCTCCTGGCATCCCTGGTGGCGAAGACAGGGCGAACACAGCATCGCCTCGCTCGTGTCTGGGCGCGCGCCTGTATCCGCGCCTCGGGCGCCCGGCTCATCATCCGCGGCGCAGAGCACCTCGGCCAGTATCCGGTCGCTGTTTACGCCGCCAACCACACCTCCTATATGGACACCCCCGTCATTTTTGCGGCCCTCCCTTTCCAGTTCCGAATCCTGGCAAAGAAGGAATTGTGGTCCATGCCCTTCATCGGCTGGTACCTGAACCGGTCCGGCCAGATTCCCGTCGATAGCGGGAACTCGCGGGCCGCCCTTTCGAGCCTTGGAGCCGGAGTGAAGGCTCTTCGGGCGGGGATGCCTCTCTTCGTTTTCCCCGAGGGGTCGCGCACCCCCGACGGCGATCTTCAAACGTTTCTGGCGGGTGCCGCCTTTCTGGCCATCCGCGCCCAGGTGCCCTTGGTGCCGGTGGCTCTGACGGGTGGGTACGATCTCCTCCCTATTCACACCCGGCACTTCTATCCAGGCGAGCTGGTGATGACCATCGGCAACCCGATCGAGACCCATGGCATGACCCCCCGCCAAGCCGATGAATTAACCGAACGCCTGCGCGGCATCATCGGTAAAATGCTCGGTCATTCTTTTCAGGGAGGAGCCGACCCAGACAGCGCGAGTGCGGCCGGGGTCAGTCGGGCCCAGTCGTTTTAACCGCTTCAGGGGTCTATACCCCCACCCCCGTATCCGCTTACACTGTGAATCCATGACCATTCGCATTGCCATTCCCGAACCCACGAGCAGCGACACTGCTTATAACCAGAGATCGCTCCCGCAGTACATCGCGGCAATCCAGTCTGCGGGCGCTGTCGCGACGGTCATTCCATTGCACGAGCGCCAGGATCGCGTGGCGCGTCTGCTCTCGAACGTGCAAGGAATTTTGTTGCCTGGGAGTGGATACGACGTGGACCCCCAGTCCTACGGAGAATCGCGAATTCCAGCCTGCCATGACCCCGATCCAGGGAGGGCGGCCGTTGACGAACTACTGCTCCAGGATGCATTCAGTCTGCACAAGCCCATCCTCGCCATCTGCTACGGGGTTCAGGCGCTGAATGTATGGCGCAACGGCTCGCTCATCCAGGATTTGGAGCAAGATAGAAAGGCCGAGGTCAACCACGCCCCCGGCCGTGAAGTGCGCGAAGCGCATCAGGTCACGATCGAACCTGGATCGCGGCTTTCCAATGCGTGGACCGAGGGAGGAGAGCTGGTTTACGTGAATTCAAGCCATCACCAGGCTCTGCATACCCCCGGAGACAATCTCAGAGTTACAGCAATTAGCCCGGTTGACGGGGTGATTGAGGGGGTGGAACTGGACTCCAAGGAGCATTTTGTAGTCGGAATCCAATGGCACCCCGAGCGGACATACACGACAAATGCGTTTTCGAGGGCCATTTTCTCAGCGTTTACCGGAGCGGCTTCGAGTTGGCAGCCTCGGCATTTGGAGGAGTCTGTCGCTCCGTCATGAAGGCGAAC
>DASXGD010000528.1:0-15818 GCA_036489245.1 Occallatibacter sp.
CACCGAGAGCCACCCCGAATTGCGGAAGCACCTGTTCACCAGCGAGGGAAAGTTGCGCGCCTTTGTTAACCTGTATCTGAACGACGAAGATGTGCGCTATCTCCCGGCCAAAGAAGCTACGGCCGTAAGTGCCGGCGACACGCTCTCCATCATTCCTTCGATTGCCGGGGGACTGGCATTGAGTCTGGCTGGGAACAAAGACTGAAACGTCCCTCAGGGGCTAAAGCCCCAATCAATCTGCTGAACTGAGCGTACGGGCTGAAGCCCGTACCCTTCAAAAAATGAGACGATTGGAAATGCCTACCGCTACCGAATCGACCGCGCTGCCGGAACTGACCACCGACGACCTTTCGCGTTACTCGCGCCACCTGATCTTGCCTGAAGTGGGGATGGAGGGGCAGCGCAGGCTGAAGGCCGCCAAAGTGCTCTGCGTGGGCACCGGGGGCCTGGGATCGCCGCTCGCCTTTTACCTGGCCGCCGCCGGCATCGGCACCCTGGGACTGGTCGATTTCGACGTGGTGGATGCCAGCAACCTGCAGCGCCAGATCATTCACTCGACCAAAGACATTGGCCGCAAGAAGCTCGATTCTGCGGCGGAGAAGCTGACCGCGCTGAACCCGGCACTGAATGTGGTCAAGCACGAGACCATGCTGTCGAGCGCCAATGCTCTCGAAATCCTCAAGGATTACGACATCGTCGCCGACGGCACCGACAACTTCCCCACCCGCTACCTGGTCAACGATGCCTGCGTGCTGCTGGGCAAGCCCAATGTTTATGGCTCCATCTTCCGATTCGAGGGACAGGCCAGCGTTTTCGCCACTGAACAGGGACCATGCTATCGCTGCCTCTATCCCGAACCGCCGCCTCCCGGGCTGGTGCCCAGTTGCGCGGAGGGGGGAGTGCTCGGCATCCTGCCGGGACTGGTGGGCGTGATGCAGGCCACCGAAGTGATCAAGCTCATTCTGGGCAAGGGCGAACCCCTGATCGGACGCCTGCTGCTGGTGGATGCGCTCAACATGCGCTTCCGCGAACTCAAGCTGCGCAAGAATCCGGAGTGCCCGGTGTGCGGCACCAATCCCACCCTCACCCAGCTCATCGACTACCAGCAGTTCTGCGGCATCGTGCCCGAAACCGCCCAGGAGAGCAGCGTGAAGAACGGCATTCCGCAGATCACTGTGAAGGAACTGAAGCGGCGGATCGATGCCGGCGAGGATGTGCAGCTGATCGACGTGCGCGAGCCGTACGAGTACCAGATCGCCCAGATCGGCGGTAAGCTGATTCCTCAAAACGACGTGCCGCAGCGGCTGGCGGAGATCGAGCGCGAGCGGGAAGTCGTGGTGCACTGCCGCTCCGGCGCCCGCTCCCAGCGCATCGCCGAATTCCTCAAACAGTCGGGCTATCCGCGGGTGGCGAACGTAGCGGGCGGCATCCTGGCGTGGAGCGACGAGATCGATCCCCGGGTGCAGAAGTACTGAAACCGGCCAGCCCGGATTTGTCCTCAGCCCCGATTTGTGCGCGGCCCGGATTTGTCAGCTGATTGTGGAGAGTCTCTGCGGACAGCAGGCGACTCAGCTATTCCTGTTTGATGGGGACGTCGGCGCTGGCGAACTTGGTTTGCTTGGCCACATACATGGCTGTGTCGGCGGCGCTGAGGATGCTGTCTTTCGTCTCGCCATCCGCCGGGACATAGGCCACACCCACGCTGGCGGACCCGGCCAGCACATAGCCCTCGACCGTAAACGGGAGATCGAAAGAGCGTTCCAGCCGGACGGCGATCTCGTGAACATCGTCCTTGTTGGCCACCATGGGAACCATGACGCCGAATTCGTCGCCTCCCAGGCGGGCCAGCATGTCGTTTGGCCGGAGCTGATGTTTCATCCGGATCGCCGCCTGTTGCAGAAAGACATCTCCGACGCGATGACCGTAGATGTCGTTGACCTCCTTGAATTTGTCGAGGTCGATGTAGATCACTCCCAGGGTTGCGCCATGCCGCTGCGCGGCCTGAATGGCTGCTTCGAGCGCTTTCTCGAATGAGAAACGATTGGGAATATCGGTGAGCAGATCGAATTCCGAGCGATGGACCAGGTCGGAATAAAGGCCGCGCGTCTCGATCGCCAGCGAACACAGCCCGGCCCCCATGGCCAGCGCATTGGCGGCTTTGGCGCGGAGTTCGGCGGAATCGACTGCGGCGTAGAGCTCGCCGTGGCGCGGACCGGAACGGGCTGAAATCTCCTGGGCAACTGCCGCGGCTGTGTCGGCGGGAGAGGCCGAGCCTCCCACCCAGGGATCATGATCAAGCCGGCACCAGCAGGGCGAACCGCCCAGGCTGAAGGAGACGAGCCGGGTGATCTTATCGAGAATTTCGGCCAGATCGCATCCGCTATTGATGTCTTCGAGGATCTGGCTGCGGCGGCGTTCCATCTCGGCTTCCGCTTCGATGCGAGCTGCCAGTGCGGCGGTGTGACGGCGGACGCGGCGTTCGAGCGTCCATCCGCGAGCAACGGCCACGATTGCCACCAACCCCAGCGCCCCCAGGGCGATCATCAGATTGCGGATGTTTAACCACGACGGTCCCACCACCACATCGACGTCGTCGAAGGAGCGGAGGAGAACATAAAAAGCGACCGGAACGGCGAGCGGGTTCGATCCCTGTTCCATGGTGCAAATGCCGGTGACCCGAATCCTTGACCCGACCGCCACCCGCTTCATCGCGGGGAGGGGAAAGATACCGAAGTCGGGGTGCCGGAAGATGGCCGAGAACAGGTGGCCGTTCGAGACCAGGACGTACTCGTCCTGCGTGGCGCCGCGAACCGCGGCCAGCACGGTGCCTTCGGTCGATACCAGGTCAAACGCGTGTCCCCCGGAAGCCAGTTGAGAGAAATCCGCCGGCAGGGGTGAAACGGGCGCGCGGTTCCCGGTCGGGATGATCTCGCTCTGGGTCAGCGTTGAGAAGCCGTTGCGTGCGTCGGGGAAGCCGGTCACGTCGACGACCTGTCCGATCGCCAACGGCCCTTCGAATTGAGTGGATACGCGGAGGCTCTTTTCTCCGTCCTGGAGCACGAGGGCCGAGCCGGGAAGATAGAAGGTAACGCTTCCCCTGACTCGCATGCGCCGGCTGCGATCGTTGACCTCGTACCCCTTCAGGATTTCGTCCATGGGGGTGATGGGAAGCGAACCCGGCTGAAGCCTGGCGCGTTCGACGATCTTGACGTCGGAGAGCGATGCGACCTGGAGCATGATCCCAGCCAGTTGCATTTTGCTGTCGAACTTGCCCGCCACGGCCCCGGTGATTTCGACCTCGGCATCGAGCAGTTGCTTCAGCTTGCTCTCGTCCTGGCCCAGAACCGTGGCATCGACGTATCCTCCGTCGACCAGCAGATTGAGGTAGATGTTGGTTTCGGCCTGGTCTTTGACGATGTCGGCACTGCGTACCCGGGCTCGCAGCCTGACCCGCACGCAATCGAGTTCAACGCGCAGGAGTTGTCCCAGGTTGGCGGGAACGGCCTCGGGAACCGGGCCGTGGCGGATGAGAGTCAATTCGTCGCCCAGGACATCGGGCCGGAAATCGCTGTCGGTTTTTCCCTGGATGCGAACGCGGTCGCCGGGAACGAATTGCAGGCCGGGCACAGCGAAAACGTAGATGGCAAGATCGCCGTCCTGCACGAACAGGTCTCGCCCCTGGTTGTCGTAATAGGTGACGGTGGCTTCGAAATCGACCGGCAGACGAAGCCTGGCTTCGGCTTTGTTCAGGGAGTGGACGGCGCGCAAGGTCGTCAGGGTCGGGGGCATGGCCCATACCGAGGCCCACGACAGAATCACGAGCGCCAGACCGAATCGCTTCATCACATCATTGACCGTCATCCCAAAGCCAGGTTCACCGCACCCGGGCGCACTGGTCCGAAACTTCGCCCGGACACACATTTCCCTGGATTTGCTTTTGCTCCCCAGCTATCTAGGATTTCATCGGCCGAGGCCTCCGTCTATATCACCTCCGTGGGAGAAGAAGCCAAAAAAGGCGCAACCGCGTGTCGGGCGTCACACATTTTTACGGCAAACCATTCTTCCGATTTGATTTATTTCAATGGGGCGACGGGTACGGGAGCGCGGGATTGCCCCGGAGAAGCGACAGGTATGCCCGGAACCGCACCCACTTCGGCAAGAGGCCGTTGCGAGTGGAACTAAATCGCGGCGGGAGCTGCTCTCACCCGATTCGAATATCGCTGACCTGGATGATTGGCGTGACATCGGTGTAATTGGGGATGTCCCCCTGGAGGTCACCGGCCACGGGATTAAAGGCAGCCATGAAGTCCTCGACGGTCTCGCAGGTGAACCCGCAGATGGCTGCAAACGGCGGCGGGTCATCGGGCGCGACACCGTTCCGCCCAATCTCGACCGAGACGGCCTTGATGGCCGCTCCCAGCAACCTGCTCGACAGCGGCATATGGGTATTCAGGTAGTACTCGACGTCGAAACGGCTGCCCGGCTTGTTGGGATAGAGAACGGTAATTTTTACCATGAATCAACCATAAGCGAGTCGCCTCATTTTGGGAGGCCGGGTTCCTGATCCTCGCCTCCGGCCTTGCCTGATGCGGGCTGCCACCCCTTGCTCCGCAGCCATTGTTCCCACCATGCCCGGGTTTCTTCGAGTTCACGACGCTTTTCTTCGGCGAGCGGCGGACCGGGATCCGGAATCGCATGCATCGGTCCGAGTCCCACGGAAGCGCGCAGGTCGTTTACGCGTTCAGGATCGGCGAGGCGCCAGGGACGGGCCCGGCCGTCGCCGGGATCATCGATCCATTGGGTTCCGAAGCGCTGCGGCCGACTCTCGTGCAAGGCGATGCGGTCTTCGAGAAAGGCGGCATGCCAGCGAGGCGCGCGGCCCTCGGCGGCGGAGGATTGAAGCAGAACCAGCGCCCGGCGCTGAAACTCCGGCTCCCCGATAGCGTGTTGCGCGATAAACCACGCAGCTTTTGCGCCGTCTTCATCGGCGATGTCTTCCCCGGGCCAGCCGTGCTCCGCGATCAATTCCCGCAGACGGGCGGCGTTGCGCACGTGGACCTCTTCCATACGCGGAACATACGGACCGCCCAGTTCTCCGGCGGCTTCCAACTCGGTGCGCACACGCAGGTCTTCGGCGCGCATGTCGAGGAGTTGTTGACGAAGAGACTCGTTGATCATCGGAATTTGAACGCCGCAGGGAACCCCGTCAGTGGGTGATCTCGAGCGGGGCCGTGCGCGTGCCCTCGACGGCCTTGCCGTTCTCGTCCATCTTGCCGAAGATCATCTTGCCGCT
Source organism: Occallatibacter sp. (assembly GCA_036489245.1). Lineage (GTDB taxonomy): Bacteria > Acidobacteriota > Terriglobia > Terriglobales > Acidobacteriaceae > Telmatobacter. Next base: position 5,294 of record DASXGD010000528.1, read on the forward strand.
GGCGGTTTGAAGAACGCTGGTGACGGAGATATCGACCGACCGGCCAATCATCTTGCGGGCGTGATCGACGACGACCATGGTGCCGTCATCCAGATAACCGACGCCCTGGTTGTATTCCTTGCCCTCTTTGAGGATGAGCACAGTCATGCGCTCGCCGGGCAGCACAACGGGTTTAAGAGCATTGGCCAGATCGTTGATGTTCAGCACCTCGACGCGGTGCAGATGCGCGACCTTGTTGAGGTTGAAATCGTTGGTGACCACCTTGGCTTCCCACTTCTTGGCCAGTTCGAGCAGCTTCAGATCCACTTCGCGAATGGAAGGGAAGTCGTCGGGCACGATCTGCACCTGGATCTTGGGATTGGACTGCATGCGCTGCAGCATGTCGAGGCCGCGGCGGCCGCGCTGGCGCTTGGAGCCGTCGGTGGAGTCGGCCACGATTTGTAATTCGCGCAGCACGAACTCGGGCACTACCATCATGCCATCGATGAAACCGGCTTCGGCGATATCGGCAATGCGGCCGTCGATGATGACGCTGGTGTCGAGTACCTTGGCACTGCGGCGCGTGGGGCGCTCGCCGCTAAAGACGGTTCCCAGGGCGGCGGGATTGAGCAGGTCCCCTTTGCTCGCGCCCACCAGCAGGCCCACATACGTCATGAGCAGGAGCACGAAGATCTGCAGGGCGGCGGAAGTGGATCCGCTCAGCGGCGCGGAGCGGAGCACAAGGCAGAACAGCGCGGCGCCGAAGATGCCGAGCAGGCTGCCGGCGACGGCGCCAATCAGGCGGCGCAGGGTGAGCGCCCGTACCCGCAATTCAAAAACAATGACGGCGCTGGATGCGATGAACCCCGCGCCGGCTCCCATCCAGCCAGTTAACCCGAAGGGATGAAGGAAGTAGCAAACCACTGTTAATAAGGCAACAAAAAGAACACGAACAAGAACGAGATCCATAGAAAGCCTGCCCGTGGCCGTCAAGCGAAACCGAGCCAAGCGGGGCCATAGTTCGGGAGTATGCCCACGCCTGCACCTAGTCGTCAAGTGGGAAAAGAACCAGTACATGGATCAGGAAACAGGGATCAGGGACCAGAAATGCGGGAAATTTCCACTCTAGGTTCGGCTGAAAACGATCGTGGCCAAGAACGAACAAAACGCAAACAATCGAAGCTCGGGATCAGCAGGCCCGGTAACTCGCGGACCTGAGCCATTCGACTTGTTCTCTCATTCCTGTTCCCTGCTTCCTGATCCCTGTTCCCTGTCTTTACGACGCGACCGCGTACTGCGGCTGGGGCATGCGCGTTGTGCCCTTGCGCGGGCCGCGCTTGCGGGCGCTCATGATCTTGACGCGCTCCAGCAGTTCGTGGGGCGAGCAGGTCTTCTTGGGCAGCAGGGCATCGGCCCCGTGCATCTGGTCTCCCATCTTCTGCGGATCGCCGAGGAGAATCATCGGCACATGCCCGGCGATCTGCTTCAGGCGGTTGACGAGCTGATCTCCATTCATCTGCGGCATGGCGTAATCGGATAAGACCAGATCGACGGAGATATCGGCAAAGATGCCGATCGCCTCCTGGCCGGTGTTGGCAGACAGCACTCGATACCCGTTAGTAGCCAGCATGAACTTGAGTACGGAAAGCTCCTGTTCATTGTCGTCGACGCAGAGAATGATTTTTTTAGGCCGCATGATATTTGGGGCACACTCCTTTTTCAGATTCTTAGGGCAAGACACTGAAGACACGGGTTCGCGTTCCGCGTTTCTGCGGGCGTGGGCTTCAGGTTTCCATGGCTTGGCCGCACGCAAGCGCCGCCCCCGGGTCCGATTCCTTGCCTGGGGAAAACAAGGGATGCGTGAAGACCCTGGCGGGCCTGCATACTTCCAGTGTTTCCTGCAATCGGGGACCCGGAAGCAAGGACTTCGCTCGCGGCCGGTTACTCGAAAAATCCGAGACCTTTCCGGTTCGGAAAGCTCAGCTAAATTCTTCCAATGCTTCCGAAGACTACGAGCGTCTGAGGATTGTGAAAAGAGGGAAAGGCAGGCGAAACAAGAAGTGGAAATCTGGGGAAAACCGTTGGGAAAACGGCTACGTATAACAGAGATTGCGAGTTACTAAGATGAATTCCTGTTGAAACCATGTGCATCACGGCAGGAAAAGCTGTCCTTTTGCCACAAGAACAGTGCTCCCCCCAACGCGGATATCGGAAATCTTCGCCGAATCGCGACGCGCGGACAAAAACAAGTCACTGGGACGGCCGATTTCGAGGCCCTGGCGAAGGTGAATTCGCTCGCCGGAGGGCACGATTTGGCGCGCAACCAGGTAAGCAATCGCGCAGCCGGCCGCGGAGCCGGTCGCCGGGTCTTCTCCCCCATAAAACTGCCTCCTCGCCCGCCAGCACTTCGTGCCGTTCTCGTCTTGGTTGGCCTCTGGTGCCAGGGTGTAAAACCACCGCGCTCCCTGTCCGCGCAGGAAACTCGCAGCCTCGTCATGATTGACGTTGAGGCGGGCGAGCGCCTCCAGGCTGTGCAGCAGCACAATCACAAATGCGGTTCCGGTGGAAACCACTTGCGGCGGTGTGGAGGCATCGAGGTCGTCCTCTGACAAGCCGATGAGGCGAGCCACGGCGGAGGAATCGAGCTGGGCGCAGAATTCAGGATCGCGCTGCGTCATCTCGCCGAAAATAGCTCCGGAACTGCTGACCTGTCCATCGAAACGAACCGGGACGCGGCCGACGTTAAGCGCAAGGTGGACCACACCATCACGCACGGAGTCGGGGGAGAAGATCTTCAACATACTGGCGGTCCCCAGGGTAGGGTGCCCGGCGAACGGCAGTTCCTCCCGGGTGGTGAAGATGCGGACGCGAACCCCTTCCGCCTCTTCTACGGCGGCGGGCCTGCGCTCCACAAAGGTGGTCTCCGACAGGTTGAACTCGCGGGCGATCGCCTGCATGCGCGCGGTGTCCAGACCAATCGTGTTCATCACCACCGCGAGTGGATTGCCCGCCAGCGCCGTGTCGCTGAAAGCATCCATGACGACATAATCGAGGGACCGCATGTCTTGACATGCCTCCGGAGCTAACTCTACTCTACGGGTAATCGCCCTGTGGGAACATGCGGAAATTTCGCGCGGCGGCAAGGATTCTATGGCTCAAAGGTTCACTCCCGCTTCGTGTCGCTGTCAGTGGAGCGTGGTGCGGGCGTGTTCGATGAGCTGAGTTCCGTCAGGATCAAGCTTGAACGGCCCACCTGCTGAAGGAGGTGGGTTTTTTAGTGGATCAGGGAACAGGGAACAGGAATCAGGTTTCAATCGTGAACCGGATAGCAACGGTTGGTGCAGGTCAAGGAAACCAGTCCCAACGCAATCTAGACTGACCGTGGTTCCCTGTTTTCAAAGCACCGGTGGCGAAGCGGCTAACGCGCTGGTCTGCAAAACCAGTATTCGCGGGTTCAATTCCCGCCCGGTGCTCCAGATTTCATAGGCACGAACAACGGCCGCGATCCAATCGGAAAACGCGGCCGTTGCCGCGTGTGCACGGATTGCTAGAGCGCGTTCTGCGGTTCGCCGTGGCGGGTGCGGGCCCGGTCGAGGAAGAGGCGCATGCGCAGGGCTTCCGCACGCTCGGCCGCCACGAGGCGCATCTGGCGGCGCACGTGATCAGGGCTGGCCAGGTACTGCACCTGTGCCTCGTCCCACTCGGCATCGCGCTCCAGGCGGTTGATTCTCTCTTCGATGGTGCGGCGAAAGCGGGGACTGATCTCGAAGGATTCCTGGAGATTGAAGTCATCGATCATGGGCACCTCCGGGTCAATCTTGCAGGGCAGGCCGAGGCTTGGAAATCATTTTTTGAAGAAATTCTGCTCAAGGATTTCCGTCGCCTGCCGATAGTAGCGAACAGCCGGGGTGCGCGCCAGATTACCGGCTCGCAATGAAGTGCCGGGACTTCGGTAATCGGGCTGTATCGAAACAGGACAGGGCCGAACTCTTTTTTCCGGCCCCGCCGCCTGCAAGAGTGAGAACCACTTTCATGTTTTGAACTTGCCTAGTGTGCGTTGGGTCGCGGCGGCATCATCGCGATGGCTACCACCATCACCGTTCCGTCATTGAGTTGCACGTCCTGCTGGGCGCCCAGGAGCGCGCCAGAGGCATTCGAGAAGGGTTGGCCGTTCGCGTTGCCCACCAGCAGGACACCTGGAATTGCGGTGGTCTTGATCGCGATGTTCCCCTTCCGCGCCACCACCGTTCCCACGGGCGGCAGGGCGCCTGGGGTTGACTGGGCAGACGGCGAGGTCTGCGTACCGCCTGCCGAAGTGTCATTGCCGGTCGCCTGACCTGTTCCCGCCTGGCCTGTTCCCGCCTGGCCCGTTCCCGACTGACCTGCAGGGCCGGATGCAGTGGCGGGTGCGCCGCCCTGGGCTGATTCCGGTGCACCGCCTGAACCTGCCGGCTCCACCGCCTGAATTACTGACAGAATGGGCAGGCGCTGTCCGCCCTTGATCTCGGCCTGATCAAACTGGATGGTGACCCGCGAATTGTCGCCGCCCGCTCCCTTGGCTGCCACATCGATTACGTGCCCGACAATTCTCGATCCCTTGGGAATCTCGATTCCGTCCGCCGTAGCGGCCGTCCCGGTTGTTTTGATCACCACGGGGTCCCCATTTTTGGCATCCTTCGTGTCCAGCTTGTTCTCCAACTCACCGGTCACAGGACGGAGCGCGGGATTGGCGATCTCCGGGCTGTCTGCGGTGCTGGGGGCCGGTTCGGCCTTGGGATTGCTGCCCACGGAACTACCGGACCCGGGATTACTGGCTTGCGGATTCGCCGGCTCGGGGGCAGTCGACGGTTGCGTGGGTGGACTCGAAGGCTGCTGCTGAGCTGCGAGGGGAAGCCCGGCAATCACGACCAGCGCCAGAATACGTATACATGGGAATGTCATGAAACCTCCACGGATTCGTCATCTCCGGCTGGTTGAGATGCCGCAGGGAACCTGTGGGAAGGTTGGAGAGATAGAAGTTTCTATTGGACAGTTCTCAAGCTTCGCATTTCGGAGCGAAGCGATTTACTGCTCCGGAGCGGGCGCAAAGTAACCCTTGCGCACCTGCACCTTCAGCCCGTCTCCGTGGCATTCGAGCGACAAATGGCGGAATGTTCCATCGAGCTTGGTATTGGTGGGGGTGTAGGTGGCTACGTACTGGGTGCGCAGTTCGTCTTCGATTTGAGCAAACGCCTCTTCAAGCTTCTTCCCGTTATTGCCGACGTTGATCAGCCGGCCTCCGGTCTCCTTCGACATCCGGTCCGCCGCCGAATAGCCGTTGTATCCCCAACCTCCGTAAAAGCCGGTATCGGCGATGAGGATGACGTAGATCATGACGTTCGATTTCTGGGCCGCGGCAATCGCTTCGGTTATCTTAGTGCGGCTGCCCTGGTCGTCGCCGTCCGTGAGGATGATCATGGCCTTGCGGCCTGACTCCTGCGTCAGCTTCTCGTTGGCGGCGAGGTAAATGGCGTCATAGAGCAGGGTCCCCTTGGGATCGCCGATGGTGGGCACCGTCCCACCGCCGGCTCCGGGAATGCCCGCCGCCCCGTTTCCGCCCGCGGTGTTGATCTCCGCCTTGTTCATGGCCCGGGCCAGCATCCGGGGACTGTTGGTGAAGTCCTGTAACAGGTCGACGTTCACATCGAACGACAGCAGGAAGGCTTCATCTTTGGCTTTGAGCACGCGCTCCAGGAAGCGGCTGCCGGCCTCCTGTTCGAGGGGAAGCACGCGCTGTTGACTGCCCGAAGTATCGAGCAGAATGCCCAGCGTCAGGGGAAGGTTGTTTTCCGCGACGAAGCTCTTGAAAGTCTGCGGCAGCTTGTCTTCGAAGGCGGTGCAGTCGTTCTTGTTGAGATGGGGGACGAGGTTGCCGCTCTTGTCCTTGACGGTGAAGAAGAGATCTACCAGGTTGACCTGCAGTTTGAACGTCGCAACCGATTTGTCTTCTTCGGGAGCCGCGGGCGCATGGCTGATGGGCGCGGCATCGGGCGAGGGCGCGAGTTGGGACCATCCGGCACGGCAGGCGAGCGGAAGAAGAACGAAAAACTCGGCAATGCAGCGGAAGCGCATGTCTGACACTTAGACGGTATCACTACCACGAAGCGAGCACATCGCGCCAGTCCGAATTGAGCCACATGCAGGTTCGATTGGCGCTGGAGCGGGGCCGCCGGGCAAACCTGCACGCTCCTGCCGCGTCTGATACTCTGACGGTTGGACGACGAATTCCCAGGCCCGCAGAGCCCCGGGAGCAAGTTTTTCGCTCGTGCATGGTTGCGCGAGCGGTGGGGAGGACGATTTCCGGTGAAGCCTGGTTTTAGATTGACGGCGCTGACGGCGCTGCTGAGCCTGAACCTGAATCTGAGCCCGATGGGGTTGGCGCAGCAACAGCCGTCTTCGGTTCCCGATGCGCCGGCTCCGCAACCGCAACAGGCTCCTCCCCTGTCGGGAGTTGGCGGGCCTATCCGGCCGGGCGCGGGCGCGGGGACGGAGTCCCCCACATCGAGTTCCTCCTCCGGTTCGGTGAATCAGCAGCCCGCTGCCCCACCGGAACAGCCGCCCCCACCCGCCAAGGATGAGATTCAGACCGCTCCGCCAGAGGTGCCGCCTCCCGGAGAAGGGTTCGACAAACTTCAGACCGTGATTCGCCTGAACGTGAATTTCGTCGAGGTCCCGGTCACGGTGAAGGACTCGAAGGGGCAGCTGGTCGCCGGACTTACGTTCCGGGATTTCAAGGTGTTTGAGAACGACGTGCGCGAGCCGCTGCGCCTTTTTACTGTCGATCCGGCTCCGCTCTCGATCGTGTTTCTCGTGGACCAGAGCGTAACTTCGGACGTGATGACCAAGGTGAACGACTCCCTGGGAGCGATCCAGGGGGCTCTCACGCCGTATGACGAAGTGGCGGTCTTTACCTACGGCAATGGCGCGCAGGACCGTTCCGGGGGCTTCACCGGCGCCCAGAGCGCCCGCGTGCCCTATGTGCTTGCGATGACCAAGGCGTCGGGCGCGGATGACCTGGTGCCGATCAACAGCGGCCCGTTTGCGGGCTGCAGCATCCGCCAGAACGGCAACTGCGTCGATCCCAACGTGCAGCAGGGACGGTCGACGGGAAACAGCGCCTTCATTACCATCCCCAAGGAAATTCACACGCTGAACGACGGGATCCTGGCCGCCGCCAAAGAACTGGCCTCGCGGCCCAAGGGGCGACGCCGCATCATCTATGTGATCTCCGACGGCAAGGAAAACGGATCCAAGGCTACCTATCGCGACGTCCTGCATTATCTCCAGACCAACCAGATTGCTGTCTACGGAACGCTGGTGGGCGATTCGGCGCGATGGGGTGAGGGTTACATCAGCCGCATCCACCTGCCGTTCACCATGTACGACAACCTGCTGGCCAAGTACACGCTGGCGACGGGGGGATCGCTCGACTCCGAGCGCGGCCTGAACGGGATTGAACGGAGCTACGGAAAGATCGCCGAGGAGGCCCGGAACCAGTACACGCTGGGCTACCTGAGCCACCAGCCGGTGATCGACAACCGGTTCCGCAAGATCGAAGTCCGGGTTGACCGGCCCAACGTGGAGGTGGTGGCCAAGAGCGGCTACTATCCCTCGGCCCAGGACGCGAAATAGCCTGGCGGTCGAATGCGAAACAAATGGCCTGTGCATTCCGCACAGGCCATTTTTATGGATCGAGTGTTGTCGCGCGCCGGCGCAGGCCGGCGGTCCAATGCCGATCGCCAGCTAGGATTGCTTGGTTTCGACGGGCGTGGAGGGCGGCGCGGTCGTCGAGCTCTGCTGCGTAGGCGGCGTCGGCGCCGAGGGCTCGGTGATCCCCTTCAGACCTTCCTTAAACCCTTTCAAACCTTCGCCCAGCCCCTTGCCGAGTTCGGGGAGCCGCTTGGCGCCAAACAGCAGAAACGCGACCACGGCCAGAACAATCAGATGCCATGGTTGTAGTAGATCGCCCATCGATTTATCCTCCGCACACCGCGTGCCGGCGGCGTGCTACCTTCAACAGTTTCATTGTCGCACAGGCCTTATGGTGGTGGTGTGAGCTAAAACACTCAATTCCGACCGGCCCCGCCTCTTCCGGAACCCCGGTCAATTGACCTGGGCCGGTTTCCCCAGCCGTTCGGTAACCATGGCGTAAAAGCTGCGCAAATCTTCTTCTTCCCCCACCGTCAGGCGCCGGTAGACCTTCATGAGCGGAAACAGGCGGGAGCCGCGCACGTCCACGGCGGGAACGGCCACGGTTCCCCCGGGGTATTGGGTCATTTCCCAGCCGCCGGCGTAGCGCCGCCGCAAGACCTCGCCCAGGTAGCTTCCCCACAGGCGCACTTCGAAATCGAGATCGCGTTCGGGGCTTTCGCCGACCACCACCAGGATGTCATCGAGGGCGTCGATGGAATCCGCGGTAAAGTCCAGTTCACTCTCGAAGTCCTTTCGGGCCAGTTCGACCGCGGCCTGGGCATAGCCCTCCATCATTGCTCCCAGATCGGCGAAAGCTCTGGATTCCAACCGGCTGCGCAGATCGCTCATCGCTCTCCAGAGTACATCGCCTGTGCCCTCGGATGGAGTACGAAATCGCCGCACCTCAGGATGTGGCAGACTGAAAGAAGGCTGTTGGAGGTCAATTCCCCGTGAAACGCATCCTGTCGCTCGCCGTGGCTGCCGGACTGGCTCTGACGGCGATCATGACCGGCGCCGCCACCCGCGAGATCTATCCCGATCCCGCACATGCCAAGGCCGATCTTGCCGCGGCGATCAAGACGGCAGCCCAGAGCCATAAGCGCGTCATTGTGGACTTCGGCGGCGACTGGTGCGGCGATTGCCAGGTATTGGATATTTACTTCCACAACGCGGAAAACCGTCCCATCCTCGATTCCAACTTCGTACTCGTCCACATCAATATTGGACGCATGGACGAGAACCTGGATATCGCCGAACAGTACGGAATTCCGGTCACGCTGGGAGTGCCGGCGCTGGCAGTATTGAGCGAGAAAGGCAAGCTTCTTTATGGCCAGCGTGGCGGAGAGTTCAAGTCGATGCGGCGCATGGAATCTTCAGAGGTGACCAAATTCCTGGTGCAGTGGCGGCCGCCCAAAGTGGGATGCTCGGTGATGGTGGTGAACTGCTGAAAGGCAGGGAACGAGGGATCAGGGAACAGGGATCAGTTGCGCGCGAATCAACATCGGTTTGCGACTGCGTTTGCCCAACGCGTGCGCATTTCTCGAGAGAGATTCTGCGAAGATGCCGAGATTGCGTCCGACGACTCCCGTCCCTGAAGATACGGACTACTCCCCCATTTCGCTGAAGACAAAGCCCTGTGCCTTGCGCGCCGAATGGCACTGATAGCACGCCGCCCTCATATCCGCGGCGAGTACATCGTGGTCGCGATCATTGCCCATGAACCGCCCGAATCCCCATCCTCCGTAGGCGGTGTAGCGCTTGCTGTCTTTGACCATGACGTCGATGCGACGCCTTGAGCCTTCAGTTCCGACACCGCCCTTCTCGGACAACGACAAGAGGTCGTAGACGAGGATGGCACCGTCTTCGAAGTTTCCGCTCTTGAAGCCGGAGAGCGCTGTCTTGTTTGCGTAGACGTGGTGGATGCCGCCTTCTGTGGCGTATGCGGGGAATTCGGAGCCGATGACCGCGCTCTTCACGTGAACCCATTCGCGGTATCCGACGGGAAACGCGACTTGAGATTGTGCTGCTTCGTCGCCGCGCAGGCCGGTGGAGGAGGTTGCGCACAACACTGCGAGTGTGACAGCAAACACTGGGAGGAATGATCTGCGGGCCGGCGCCGGGATGCGAGGAGGCACGATGCGCTGCATAGAGTGTGGCCTCAATGCCAGGTCCACTCTAGCCGCATTCGCGAAACCGCATCACTCAAATGTGACCAGACGGCGCGGCGCAATGGCGAAGTGGCCCTGCGCTCACATTGTCGTCTATTCGGTCGCGTTGGCTTGTGTTCGCCTCTGCATCTCATCCCAAACTTCCGAGTAGGCGGTGATCGTGCGCCATGAGCGCGTGAATCTCGTAGGAGAGGAAGGTGCGTAACTGCTTAACCGATGAGGGTTGGCCCCTCGGAATCGGCTTACAGGGGCGGATTCCAAACCACCTTCGGCGGCTGTGGTCGAAAGGCTGTGGTCGTGAGCGCGGAAGGAAAAGGCCCGGCTAGACTGGGTCAGGTGTCAGGCAGGAAGAGGACCGAAAGGAAACCACCGTTGAAGTGTCGAAACCTATGAGACGATGTCAAAACCGCGGCGTTATTACTACTGCGGGACAAGCTCCGACGGAACCTGTTTACGGGCGGAGCGGCATCCGGCATGAGAGGTGGCCTGAGCTTACCGTGCGGCGGATAGGCGGAACATGGGAAGTCTTCAAGTGATGCCAAGAGAAAACCTATAAGTGGGAACCACGAAAAGGGAAATATCGATGCACTTGAAGATGGCGGATCATCCTGTAGTAGCGTTGAAACGTCTGTAATGGACGTCGAGCG
>DASXGD010000536.1:0-3287 GCA_036489245.1 Occallatibacter sp.
TTGGGCGGGGTTACCGATCGGGCGGAACACGCGAGCGAGGTGGCACGGCTGGTGCGGCGCGCCGGGCTGCCGGTAAAAGTCAATCTGATCGCATGGAATCCGGGGCCGGAAATCGCATACGAGATGCCGCGGCCCGAGGCCATAGAGGCATTTCGGCGAACCCTTGCAGCAGAGGGTGTCCCGGTCTATCTGCGCAAACCGCGAGGCCGTGACATCTACGCAGCCTGCGGGCAATTGAAGCGGACGGTAGAGGCCGGAAGCAGGAAATAGGGACGCGATCACCGCAGATAGAACAATGTGCCGATTAAACCGTGCGCCTATTGGGCCGGCTTCTCCTCTTCCGGCTTTACGCTGCCACAGTTCGGCTTCTTGAAGGTGGATCTGAAAGTGTTGGTCCATTCCACCGGCCTGCCGCCTGCCTGTCCCATTTGCATGGTGCCGGAAAAGTGAACCGAGCCTGAAGAGTGGTTGTCGTCGATCCAGGAAGACTCGATTGATCCCTTTCCGTTCAGCCGGCCGTTGCAGACCCAGTCCGCCGTCATCCCTTTGGCGGTTCTGTTCACGTTTGAGAGTTGGCACTCGTTGTGGGATTGCGGAATGGGTCCGCCGTACTTGTCGATCATCTCCTGGGTCAGGCACACCCTTGTGGTGTCCGGAGGCGCGCTCATCGGCGACATGTCGCCCGGCCCCGGAGTGGCCCCGGCAAATGGCGATTGCTGCCAGGTCGTTTTTGAAGTTACTTCCCACAGTCCCGGCTTTCTGCCGGCTTGCGCTCCAGGAAGCATCGAGGCCGCCCACGCGCAACCAGCGAATCCAATCCAGAACGATTTCCTGTGCACGATTCCTCCCGCCTGCGAGCCGCCGGTTTAATTCTGCACGAGCTACGAATGGGAGGGCAAAACGGAGCCGGCGACGGGTTACGCCCGCGACGCCAGGGCGGACCGGCCCAATGCAAGAAGCGCGCCGGTGACCCGTGCCGCAGCATGCCGCACGACCACGCCCTCACTAGCAAAGTCCCCAGCGATGCAGCGAACGCCCAGCCCCTCGATCCGCTCGATGTCGGCCAAAATCGGACCGGCATTTTCGGCCGCGTAGCGAGCCAGCGTCGCTTGTGAAAACGGCGCGGTGTTGACCAGGGCGTAATCGAAAATGGGCCCCCGCGTATGTTTGTAAATGCGTTCGATGTGTTCCGACGCTGTGAGGCCGAGGCTTTCGTTGGCTTGCGACATCAGGTTGGCGATGTAAACGCGAAGTCCGCGAGCCTGCGCCAGGGCTTCAGGAATGCCCTTGACCAGCAGGTTGGTGATTAACGACGTATAGAGCGAACCCGGCCCCACGGTGATGATGTCCGCGCGCTCGATCGCGTCCAGGGTTTCGGGCACAGCCTCGGCGTCGGGAGGCTCGATCATCAACTCGGCAATGCGCAACCGGCTCGCCGTAATATTGGTTTCGCCCCTCACCAGCGACCCGTCGTCCATGCGGGCCACTAGCGTGGCATTGGCGGTCGTGACGGGGTAGATTTTTCCGCGGGTCGCGAGGATTTTGGATGCCAGTTGGATGGCGTGGCCAAAGTCACCCGTGATCTCGGTAAGCGCGGCCACAAACAGGTTGCCGAAATTATGCCCTTCGAGCCCGTCACCGGCGCGAAAGCGGTGCGCGAAAAGCTTTGCGAGCAGGTCGCCTTCCTCGCTGAGCGCGACCATGCAATTGCGCAGGTCCCCGGGCGGGAGCATGTTGAAGTCTTTTCGCAGGCGGCCGGAGGAGCCGCCGTCGTCGGTAACCGTGACCACCGCGGCCAGGTCGGCAATCTGTCCTGGCACGACTGAGAGCTGCCCCGGCTCGACGACGTGATGGCATAGCCCGCGCAGCAATGTGGAAAGGCCGGTGCCGCCGCCGATCGCCACCACACGGAGAGGCCGCGTCGCCGCGCTGATTACGGATTCCTGGGACGAGTTCACCGCAGGCTCATTGTACGGAAGAACGGACACCCGGCGCGCTTTCTGAGGACCAGATCGATTTCACGAACGGCTTTACGGAACTTCGGGATATAACAATTCGGTAAAGCGAGGATCGTCCACCATGCTCTGGAAGTCATTGTCGGACCGGGCCTGAAGGCGATTTTTGGGATTAAGCTCGATGGCCCGGCCAAGATTATCCAGGCAGTCTTGCGGATGGCCGGTGATGCTATCCAAAACCGCCAGGCCATAAAAGGCATAATCGGCCCGCGGATCATCCGTAATCACACCGTTGAATTGTTCCCGCGCCTCCTCGTAATAGCCCTGGTTCAACTGTGAAATCGCGTAGTCGTACCGCTCTTCCGGAGTCTGAAAGGCGAGATTGGTGCGGTCCAACTGCCGCTGGCAGGTGCTGATGTACATGCGCGTGCGTTCCAGGATTTCGTTGGGCGCCGATGGCAACAGCTTTTCGAATGCCGCGAGGGCTTTGTCATACTTGCCCTGCTGCACCAGCTGAACGGCCGCCTGGTACTGTTGAAAGGCCGGACCCGCGGTGAGATGACTCGCTGATTTACCCGTCGCTGTAATCTTTTTGCGGCTCGGCGCCGCCGATCTGGCATCTTGCATCATAGATTTACCGGGAACGGAAAGCTCAACTCGCACCGTCGGTCCTTTCGACTTGCCGGCACGCAGCCTGCGTTTGAGGTTCCTTCCGCATAGGCCCTCTTTATACCCATAACCCCCTCATTCGTCAATGCCCGGCGCTACTACACCACTTAACGATCCAAATCTTCCCGCGACTTGCTGTAAATTGCGGGGTTCAGGCTGGGATCGTTGTACATCTTGAGCTGACGGTAAAGCTTGAACCGGCGGGCGCCGGCGAGCGTGTCGCGCCATAACGCGTCGAGGCAGTGGGCGAGGTCTGCACGCTGTTCTTCCAGAATCTCCAGGCGGCTGCGATTGCGTTCTTCATGGCCGGCGGGCGCGTCCTGCCGCACAGCTTCTTCGCGGGTGTGGTAGATCTTGAGCGCCAGGATCGAAAGCCGGTCCACGATGAGCCCGGGGGACTCGGAATGGAGCGGCGCACCGGGATCAGGGAGAAGTTGTGGCGCAAGCTCCGCGAGAAGAAATCGATCCAGATCCTCAGCCAGGTCGTTGCGCAGTTGATTGGTGCTGTCAATCCGCCGCTTGACTTCCGCCAGGTCGGCATCGGTGGCGCCCGGCGTGCGGGCCTCGTCTTCGATGTGCCAGAGGTCGAAGTTGGCGCGATGCTGGCGGGCCACGCGCTCCAGCCAATCGTCGCGTCGTCCGCCGTCAGACAAGAGGCGGTCA